>NZ_JAUSUX010000006.1 GCF_030813795.1 Desulfofundulus luciae
TACCGGTGCGATTAAAGAAAATTTCTTCAGGGCAATGGTTTCCCTTTCCTGGTCGGTGAGCATAAACTACCAGTCCTCCCTGTTACATTTTCTGGGAGGCTCTAAGCGCTTAAAGCCCTTTGACGCGTCACCAGCATAATAACACTTTCTCCGGTCGGCCCCAAGAAAAAAGGTTTGTTGGTGGTATCATGAACTGATTCCGGGTACTCTAAAGGTTCCTTTTATGCTAAAATATTGTGCAGAGGAGCCATAAAAGAGTACCCACATTGGGCATAAAACCTGCTGGAGAAGGTCTGGATCCGGGGAAATCCAGTTGCCACAATGTGCAGTACCTTTCTGGCTCCTTCTTTTTTGTCCGGGCTGTCCTGTGGGAGGCTGACCCTGGGGAGAAGCTGGCGCAGGCCCACTTTGATGTTGTTTAAGTTGGCTAAAAATCGCCTCACGTAAAATTGCAGATGGCTTGCTTCCCAGTACAGGTTCTCGAACAATTTTTTCAGCAGATTTAAACACTCGGAAAATGAGTGATGGGAAACCAGAGCATGCCAAAGGGTAGTAAAGATTATCTCGACCGTGTACTGGAAATACGGCAGGCAGAAGGAAGGCAGGTACGAAATGGTGGTCCGGCAGTATTTGCAATAGTAGCGGCGGATGAGAATCCGGCCACAGAAATTTGCCGCGATGACGTTGCGTTGATAAAAACCGTGTTTTTGAGGGGGTGCCTTGACCAGACAACCGGGGTTGGGGCATGAGAGTGGTTGGGGAAAAGGAAAATCTTTGCCCAGGCGGGCGTATTCTTCCGGCGGTACAGGCGTGTAAAATATCTGCTGCATGGCGGTCACTTCCAGCAAATATTCTACCTGTTCCACAGCCGGAAGAAAAGGGGTCAATCACTGGTTGTCATATTCTGGTGAATAGACGGACTGACTGACCTGAAATACCAGAACAATATGCGAAGCAGTTGCAGATTATTCTGGTATCGGAAATAGTTGCAGATTGTTTAGTCTGCGAAAATGGGCAGGGGTTGGGCTAAATTAAAGTGAGAATTGACACTTTTTGCTTCTCAAGAAGGTCTGGATGAGTTCAGAAGAAGGCTGGCACAAATGTCGCGTGGCGAGGTACCCACCAGAAAAGATATAATTTTTGCCGTAAAAGGGATTGAAGGCTGGACGCCCGAAGATCGCCAGGGACCGGCACTTCGCCAGGAGGGTATCCCGGAGGAGGAGCCGTTTATTGTGGATGTAGAACTTTGGCCTCTGGAGAGGGGGCCGCGGCGGGAACAAATGCTCAATTATTTCGAAAACTGGTATACAAAGAAAAACATAGTGAAAATAGACCGCGTTAACCAGGAAAATATCGTCATGTACAGGTTAAAAGTTACCCGGGAGTCGCTTCAGGCAATCCTGTTGCATCGTGATGTTCGTCTTGTGGACCTTCCACCCCGTTATCAATTGTCTGTAAGTTTGGTGCATATGTGTTTAAGGGATTTGCCGGAAATTCCTTCCCCGCCGGATGGTGCTCCTGGTGTTGTCGTCCTCGACAGCGGTGTGGCAACGGGGCATCCTTTGCTGGCACCGGCCATTGGTGATGCTCAGAGTTTCTTCCCTGGTTTGGGGCCGCAAGACGAGTCCGGTCATGGTACAATGGTTTGTGGTCTTGCCTTGTATGGAGATATTGAGGAGTGCCTTAATGAGGGGCGCTTTATACCAGAGTTTCGTATTTTTAGTGGCCGGATTATAGATGCTGCTAACCGGAATGATACTGGCTTTGTCGAGAACCACATTATTGCAGCAGTTAAATATTTTGTTGAACACTATAATTGCCGGATATTTAACCTATCTTTTGGGGATTTACGCAAAATATACCTGGACGGTCACGTTCGGGGGCTGGCAACGGTGCTGGATAGCCTGGCCAGGGAATACCAGGTACTTTTCGTGGTTTCAGCCGGAAATTTTGAGGGTACTGACGTTATTCCGGTCGATTGGCGGTCAGAATATCCAGATTATCTTTTCTCTCCCGAAGCACGGATAATTGACCCCGCACCAGCACTAAATGTTTTAACTGTGGGAAGCTTAGCCAGATATGAACAACCACGTATGGGGCAAAGACATCCTCATGATGTGGGATATCAACCGATCGCCCGTCGTGATCAACCGTCACCTTTCACACGAACGGGACCTGGTCCCCGGAAAGCGATTAAACCTGAGGTGGTGGAGTATGGGGGGAATTTCTCGGTAGACCTCAGGCTTAGTAATCGCGTTGCCGGACCAACTAATGGGCTTGGTGAAATAAGTACTGCGCATAATTTTGCTACCGGTAATTTGTTTAAAGTTGATCGGGGAACCAGTTTTGCAGCTCCTAAAATAGCGTACCTGGCCGGATTGTTGCTGCGGCGGTATCCTGATGCCGGTCCCAACCTTTTGCGGGCATTGATTGTAGCTCATTCCAGATGCCCAGAAGCCACAATAAATCTTTTTAATGGCGATCTAGAGAAAATATTTAACGTTGTTGGCTACGGAAAGCCGGACTGGGAAAAAGTTGTATATTCTTTTGAGAATAAAGTAACGTTAATTAATCAAGAAGAAATAGAGGGGGAAAGCCATCATTTCTATGAAATTCCTCTGCCGGAGGATTTCTTTGGCCCGCCAGCGAGAAGGCTGCGGCGGATAACAGTTGCTCTGGCTCACACCCCGCTCGTTCGCAGGACCAGAATTAACTATAAAGCAAGTGCAATAAATTTTAGGGTCGTTAAAAACAATAGTTTGGACAATGTTGTACGCGTTTTCCGGTATACACCACGAGAAGAACGGGAAAAGTTGATCCGGGAAGCAGGGAATTTTATCCCCAAGGCAAGGTTTCGAAATAATGGAACTGTCCAGGCGGCCACCTGGGATTTGCCCCAGGTTGATTCACGGTGGGGGAATAATAAGCTTTTTGTCGTGGTCACGAGAACAGTAGAACCATGGGCCAAAGATATTTTTGACCGCGAACCGTATGCTCTGGTGGTTGTTATTGAAGATTGTTCCAATCAACAGGTTAGATATTATTCACAAGTACGGCAAATGTTGCGTGCAAGGGTGAGAGTTTAGAGAGTTGGCTTAATAAATCAGGAAGTCTGGGTTTACTAAGGTGTGATTTTCGATTATGAGGTTTTTCTTTAAAAGATTAATGGATTTTTTTGGAGCATTGGTAGGTATCGTTCTTTTTGCACCACTAATGCTACTCATTGGCTTTTTCATTCGGTTGAAGATGGGGGCACCCGTGCTTTTTCGGCAGGTTCGCCCTGGTCTGCACGGGAGACCTTTTGTTATATATAAGTTTCGAACCATGAAGGAAGAACGGGACAGCAGGGGCGACCTATTGCCGGACGGGCAGCGTTTGACTCGTTTAGGGCGTTTTCTGCGTAGTACCAGTTTGGATGAATTGCCAGAACTTTTTAATGTTCTAAAAGGGGATATGAGCCTGGTGGGGCCGCGTCCACTTTTAATGGAATATCTTGAGCGTTACACTCCGGAGCAGGCCCGCCGGCATGAGGTAAAGCCGGGCATTACGGGGTGGGCGCAGGTAAACGGGCGAAACGCGATTACATGGGAGGAAAAATTCAAGCTTGATGTATGGTATGTGGATAACTGGAGTTTGTGGCTGGATGTAAAAATCATGTGGTTAACTTTAGTTAAGATTTTAAAGCGTGAAGGCATTAGCGCGCAGGGGCATGCAACCATGCCGGAATTTATGGGACGAAAAGGTAATGATTATCAGACTTGAGGGTGATCTTTTTGAAAAAATTGGTGATCATTGGTGCCGGGGGTTTTGCCCGGGAAGTAGCCTGGCTGGTCGAAGATATAAATGCAGTAAAAAAGGAATGGGAATTGCTCGGGTTCATTGATGAAAACCCGGTTAATCACGGCAAGGCGCTTAACGGTTATCCTGTGCTGGGCGATTTCGGTTTTTTCGTAAACCGGCAGTTTGATGAACCGGTGTATACGGTGTGTGCCGTGGGGAGCCCTTACGCAAAAATTAATCTAGTAAAAAAGGCTGCCGAATGCGGTTTGCAATTCACGAATTTGATTCATCCCTCAGTGAAGATGTCACGGTATGTGGAATTGGGAACGGGGAATATAATTTGTGCTGGGAATATTATCACTGTTAATGTTTCATTATCCAATCACATTATTGTTAACCTGAATTGCACAATTGGGCATGATGTTATTATTCAAGATTATGTAACAATATTACCTGGAGCTAATATTTCCGGTAATGTAAAGATAAAAAATGGTTGCGATATTGGAACCAATGTTTCAATCATTCAAGGGATTAACATTGGTGAATGGTCAATAATCGGAGCCGGGGCTGTTGTAGTCCGGGATGTCCCCCCCTATTGTACTGCCGTAGGCGTTCCGGCTAAGCCTATAAAATTTCATAAAATAGAGGCATAAAAAATGTTGCCGACTTTATATGATAATCGACTACAGAAAGGATAACGGGAGTGACTATCCTTGACTCTACTTGCCCTTGAGGGGGGAAACCCCATTCGGACAACACCTCTTGCCCCCTGGCCTTATTTCGAAGAGGATGAAATTAAAGCAGTTGAAAGGGTGCTGAAATCCGGCAGGGTAAATTACTGGACCGGCGAGGAAGGACGGTTATTCGAGCAGGAATTTGCGGTGTTTACCGGCTGCAAGTATGCCGTGGCCGTAGCCAACGGGACGGTGGCGCTGGAGCTGGCCCTTTATGCCCTGGGTATCGGTCCGGGGGACGATGTTGTTGTGACCAGCCGCACTTTTATTGCTTCGGCTAGTTGCGCCGTCATTCGGGGCGCCAGGCCCGTTATGGCCGATGTCGATCCAGTGAGCCAGAATATAACCGCTGAAACCGTTGCAGCGGCGTTAACGCCCAGGACGAAAGCCATCATTACGGTGCACCTGGCGGGGTGGCCCTGTGATATGGATCCCATTCTCGAACTGGCCCGGGAAAAGGGGCTTTTTGTTGTGGAGGATTGCGCCCAGGCCCACGGGGCCACCTATAAGGGGCGTCCGGTAGGTTCCCTGGGTGACGTTGCCGCCTTCTCCTTTTGTCAGGATAAGATTATCACCACGGGCGGGGAAGGCGGGATGCTTACTACCAACAGTAAGGAAATCTGGGAAAAGGCCTGGAGCTATAAGGATCACGGCAAGAGTTACGAGGCCGTTTATCACCGGCAGCACCCCCCCGGCTTTCGCTGGCTTCACGAATCTTTCGGCACCAACTGGCGGCTGACCGAAATGCAGGCGGCCATCGGGCGGGTGGCTTTGCGAAAGCTGCCAGGCTGGTTGCAGATTCGCCGGAGAAACGCGGCCATACTCACGGAATGCTTTGCAAATTTACCGGCCCTGCGGGTGACCCTGCCGCCGGAATCAATTGAACATGCCTATTACAAATATTATGTTTTCATCCGTCCTGAAGCCCTAAAAAGCGAGTGGGATAGAGATAGGGTGATGGCGGCCATATGTGCTGAAGGGATACCGTGCTTTACCGGTTCTTGCAGCGAGATCTACCTGGAGAAGGCTTTTGAAAAAGAAGGACTGCGCCCGCCTGAACGTTTAAAAGTAGCAAAAGAACTGGGCGAGACTTCTTTAATGTTTCTTGTCCATCCCACCCTGTCGGAGAAAGATATTTACGATACATGCCGTGCCGTAGAAAAGGTTCTTCGGGTCGCTACACGGTAAGCTTTACCTTTAGAGAAGGAAATGGAATTTTATTGTCGAATACTTGGATAGGTTTGCCATAAGAGAAGATGACAGAAGCGAAGCTTTTAAGGAGGACAGGCATTGGCCCGTTACCGGTGGATGTTTATTTTTATAGTTGTGGATGCCGTGTTGGTCAACATGGCCCTGCTTTTGGCGCTCTGGTTGCGTTTTGACGGGAACATCCCCGCCCAGTACTATGCTTCTTATCGTTCTACGGCTTTACTTTTCACGCTGGTGTGGTTGATATCTTTCTATGCCTTCGGTTTGTATGCCAGGATGTGGCAGTACGCCAGCGTAAACGACTTACTTTCGATTGTGGGAGCCGTCACCGCAGGTGTCTTTGTAAACATTTCTCTTGCCTATTTTTATATGGAGGGCGGCAAGTTTCCCCTGCCGCGCACTGTTTTTATCATCGCCTGGTTGCTGAATGTAGTCTTGATCGGCGGCTTTCGTTTTTCATGGCGTTTATTTTTAAAAAGGGGAATCCATTTTGGCAGGCTGCGCGCGGGTCGTCCGGTTTTGATTGTAGGTGCCGGCGAAGCGGGCGCGGCGGTAGCGCGGGAACTGAACAACCAGAACAATCATCACCACGTGCCGGTCGGCTTTGTCGATGACGATCCGGCCAAGCAAAAAATGCAGTTGTTCGGCCTTCCCGTGTTAGGTACGCGCGAAGATATTCCCCGCCTGGTGGACAGGTACGCCATAGAGGAAATCATTATTGCCATGCCTTCCGTTCCGGGGAGGGTGATCCGGGAAATTGTGGAGATTTGCCGCCCTACCGGGGCCAAGCTGCGGATCTTGCCGGGAATTTACGAATTGATTGACGGGAAAGTAACGGTCAGCCAGATTCGCAACGTTGAGGTGGAGGATTTGCTGGGCCGGGAGCCAGTGAAGGTGAACCTGGAGGAGATTGCCGGTTACCTGGAGGACAGGATCGTGCTGGTTACCGGGGCGGGGGGCTCTATCGGGTCTGAGCTTTGCCGCCAGATAGCCCAGTTTAACCCTCGAAAACTGATTTTATTGGGACATGGGGAGAACAGTATTTTTGAAATCCACCGGGAGTTGTCCCAAGGTTACCCGGAGCTTGAGCTTGCTCCGGCCATTGTTGATGTGCGTGATGCGGCTTCCGTAAACAGGTTGTTTGTGGTTCACCGGCCCCACGTTGTTTTCCACGCAGCAGCGCACAAGCACGTTCCCCTTATGGAAGAGAATGCCTTTGAGGCTTTAAAGAACAATGTGTGGGGGACCTTTAACGTTGCAAGGGCGGCCCATGATTATAATGTCCGGACATTTGTGCTGATTTCAACGGATAAGGCGGTCAATCCGGTCAGCATCATGGGTGCCACCAAGCGGGTTGCCGAAATGGTTGTGCAGGAGATGGCTTTAAAAAGCAAAACTTGTTTTGCAGCGGTGCGTTTCGGTAATGTGCTGGGCAGCCGGGGCAGCGTGGTGCCTATATTTAAAAAGCAGATTGCCTCCGGCGGGCCGGTAACGGTGACCCACCCGGAAATGACCCGTTATTTTATGACCATCCCCGAGGCCGTGCAGCTGATTATTCAGGCGGGGGCCATGGCCCGCGGCGGGGAAATTTTTGTGCTGGATATGGGTGAGCCGGTAAAGATTGTCGAGCTGGCCGAAACCATGATCCGCCTTTCCGGCTTTGAGCCCGGGGAAGATATCGAGATCGTTTTTACGGGCGTCCGGCCCGGGGAGAAGCTTTCGGAAGAATTGCTGACGAGTGCGGAAAAAGTGAATTCCACCCGCCACGAGCGCATTTTCATAGCCCGGCCGGAACCGGTGGACTCGGCCAAGTTGAACCATTTCCTCAGCGTGTTGGGTAATGCCGGATGGTTATCCGAAGAGGAAGCGGTCGCTTTATTACAGGGATTAATTCCAAATTTCAGGAAAGAGAAGTGGAATAAAGTTGCCCAGGTAGGGTAGACTTAAAAACTGCAAACAGAATGAAATTTCCTTTTTTCTTTTTATCCCGCATATCATAGTCATAAACGGGTGGTCAGGAGTGTTGGGAGGGTGCTGAAAAAGCATTTTGGGCCTCCGAAAAAAGGTGTGCGGGATAAAGACCCGGGTAGGGACGGCATAAGCGGCGCATGCCCCGCCGTACGGGGGGACGTGTTTTGTTTTATGCCGTAATTATGGCCGGTGGGGCGGGGGAGCGCTTCTGGCCCCTTTCCCGGCGGGATAGACCCAAGCAGTTTCTCTCCCTGGTGGGGGAGCGCACCATGCTGCAGCTTACTTTTGACCGGCTGGCAGGGTTGGTACCGCCGGAGAATGTGCTGGTCATTACCGGTGTGAATTATATCGAAACCGTGCGCCAGCAGTTGCCGGAGATTCCGCCGGAAAACATTGTGGCCGAACCGTGCGGCCGGGATACGGCGGCCGCCGTAGGGCTGGGAGCCCTCCATGTTTTGCGAAAGGACCCCCGGGGGATAATGGCGGTGCTGCCGGCAGATCACTACATTGCCCATGTACGGCGTTTTCAGTCAGTACTCAAAGCGGCAGTATCCCTGGCGGCCGGCGGACGGTGGCTGGTAACCATGGGCATTACCCCTACCAGGCCGGATACGGGATACGGGTACATATGCCAGGGAGAGTTGCATGAATATCAGGACGGGATACCCGTTTACCGGGTGGTAAGGTTTACGGAAAAACCGGGGCCGGAAAAGGCCCGGCAGTTTCTGGCTTCTGGCCGCTACCTGTGGAACAGCGGGATGTTTATCTGGCGGGCTGATTTAATTTACCGGCTGATTGAAGAACACCTGCCGGCCCTGGCAGCCGGGCTGGCGGAAATAGGGCGGGCCATGGACCGCGGCTCCTGTCAGGAAGTCTTATCCCGCGTATATCCCCGCCTGCCGAAGGTTTCCATTGATTACGGGATCATGGAAAAGGCCTCCAACGTGCTGGTCCTGCCGGGTGACTTTGGCTGGGACGACGTGGGTTCCTGGCCGGCCCTGGAGCGGTGCCGGGAGACAGAAGAAAACGGCAACGTAATAGAGGCGCGGGGGGTCTTTCTGGAAACCCGCAACAGCATCATCCACGCCCCCGGCAGGCTGGTGGCCACCCTGGGGGTGGAGAACCTGGTAGTGGTGGATGACGGGGAATGCCTGCTGGTGTGCCGCAAGGACTGCGCCCAGGAGCTGAAGCGTCTCACCGCCGCCCTTAAGGAAGCAGGTCTCGAAGATGCTTTATAAGGGAAAATGGTTTTGTGATGTAAGGAGGGTTTTTCGACTTGCCGAAGATATCTCCTTTCTTAAACCCCTCAATCTTCCGGGAATACGACATCCGGGGCGTGGCCGGAAAAGACTTAACCTTTGAAACTGCCCGTACCCTGGGAAAAGCCTTCGGCACCTTTCTTTTAGAACAGGGTTTAAGGGAAGTGCTGGTGGGCCGGGACAACCGGGCCAGCTCCGGAGAACTGCAAAACGGGATTTGCGAGGGGCTTTTATCAACGGGATGTGATGTTATTGATCTGGGCCTGGTGGTCACCCCCATCGTATATTTCGCCCGTTACCACCTGGGCGTAAAAGGTGCCGTGATGGTCACCGGCAGCCACAACCCGCCGGAGGAAAACGGGTTCAAGCTCGCTGCGGGCGGCGCGGAAACGATCTACGGGAAAGAAATCCAGAGGCTCAAGGAGATTAGCTCGCTCGGTTCCTTTGCCGCCGGCCGGGGGAAAATTAAAACTGCTGACGTTGTTCCCGCCTACCTGGAAATGCTGGCTGATAAAATTGAGCTTGGCCCCCGCCAGTTAAAAGTGGTCGTGGACTGCGGCAGCGGTACGGCGGGTTACTTCGCGCCGCAGCTCCTGCGCCGCTGGGGTTGTAACGTGATAGAGCTTTATTGTACTCCCGACCCGGCCTTTCCACACCACCACCCCGACCCGGTAAAAACGGCCAACCTCCTCGATTTGCAAAAGAAAGTTCTTGAGGAGGGGGCAGACCTGGGCGTGGCCTACGACGGGGATGCCGACCGCCTGGGGGTTGTGGACGACCGGGGGAACGTGGTCTGGGGAGATAAGCTGATGATCCTCTTCTGGCGCGAAATTCTTCCCCGCTTCCCCGGTGCCCCGGTGCTGGTGGAAGTCAAGTGCTCCCAGAGCCTGGTGGAGGAGACTGCCCGCCTTGGGGGGAAGCCCATTTTTTCCCGCACCGGGCATTCCTTGATCAAGGCCAGAATGAGAGAGCTAAACGCCCCCTTTACAGGGGAAATGTCCGGCCACATGTTTTTCGCCGACGAATATTACGGCTACGACGATGCGCTATATGCCACCGGGAGGCTTTTGCGTATTTTATCAAATACGGAAAAACCTCTTTCTCTGCTTTTGGCCGACGTGCCGCAATATCACTCCACGGCGGAGACGCGCGTACCCTGTCCGGACGAGGTTAAATTTGCCGTTGTAGAGCAACTTGTTAAGGAGTTTCAGCGCCAATTCGAAGTTATTGACGTGGACGGTGCCCGGGTACTGTTTGAGGACGGGTGGGGACTTGTGCGCGCTTCCAACACGCAGCCCGTGCTGGTGGCCCGCTGCGAGGCGAAAACGCCCGCAGGGTTGCAGAGGATCTGCGAACTAATGAAAAAAGCAATTACCGCCCAACCCCAGGTGGGAGATTTCGAGTGGGAGTTTTAGCGGACAACAAAGAAGAATAGATTTTCCCCGCCGGCATGTTTATTCAACTACCTTTTGGGGCGTGCTCTTTGCAGGAGAAATGCTGGCAAGCTTCTCATGATTTTTGCTTTCTTCTTCACGGATAAACTTGAAGAATTTATCCAAATCGCCTTTGAATTGATCGAGAATAAGTTCACGTGACTTTCTGACTTCATTGACAATATGATCTTCAAAGGCCATAATTAATCCCTCCTCATAAGCTCAATAGGGGTGACAATTTCAGGGGTTTCCAGCCCAATGGAGCCGTTATACCGTCTCAGCTTCCTGCGGATTTCTCCATGGGCGAGGTGCTTGCAGTTCCAGGTTAAAAGGTAGTCTAACTTATATACTACCGCATATGCGATATGTACAGCGTCCAGGGCCGACTTCTTTGGAATGCCAAGCACGGCGAGATACTCTTTTGCCATTTTTTCCACTTCTTCTGTGGCAGGTAAAATTTCAAGTCCTTCAAGATGCTTGACCCTTTGGAAAGCTACTTCAGGATCTCCAGCTTTTGCTTCGATCAGGACTGCTTGGGATATGTAAATTTTAAAATTTTTCCTTTCTTCGTTCCACCATTCATGAGTTGCCTGTTGATTTGCTGCGATGATCAAATCACGGCTTGGGCGGGCTGCCAGGTAACTGGGAATGGTTGTCTCAAGGTACAGAGTCGGTTTGTTCTCCATGAGCAACACCTCGCTTTAAAAAGTATAACTTTGAAATAAGTGTAAAGGCAACGGGAACGAAAGGATTTAAAGGCTTTTATCCCGCATATCATTGCCCGCCTTCCGGAAAAATGTTACAATGATACCGCGAAAGAACCGGTCAGAAAAAATTCAAGGTTTACGAGCGGTGCGGCGTCAAGGAATACTGGATCGTGGACCCGGAAGAAAAATCGGTACAGGTTTTTCTGCTCAAGGAGGGCAAATTCGTCCTCGACCAGGAGACGGATCAGAAAGGCGAAATCTCCTCCCGTGTTCTTTCCGGGTTCACCATTTGTTTGGAAAATATCTTCGAAGGTTGCCCAGGTTAACCTTCCCTGTTTCCAGGTGAAAGAAAAATGCAGGAACGATCAGCAGGAGGCAGCACCGGGGAACCGGGGGCAGCAATCTGCCTGGTAACCGCAGACATACTGTTGCAGAGCTACTTGAATGCCAGTAGCAGGAGGTGGGTGAATACCCTGCAGAGCGCCAACGTTGGTACCAAATGAAACAGACGGCAATGACCGGGTGGATAAAGGAATGGCTGAATGAGCTGGGGATCGAACCCGTAGAAAGGAAAGCTTAGATGCATACTAATAGCCGTGGAGAAGGCGGTTGTTCTACTATAGGCAACTTCTGTTAGTTTGTCCAAATCATGAAAGGCAGTGTGGCCGTGACTGGAAGAAAGAGCAAAACAAAGAAGGATAATTTGCCGCGACTAACCGAATCCCACATCCGCGACATGGCGGACCCTCAGAGTTTTGAGCGCGGCAGGAACTATTATAATGATGGAGCTATCATAGACCCCGTCCGCCAGGGGATGGAACTGCGCGGGGAATGCAGCGGTTCCCGGTACCAGCCATACAGGGTCAGGGTCAGGTTTAGCGACAAAGGCATTGTGGAAGCTTCCTGCACCTGCCCCCGGGGCGGGTTTTGCAAGCACATCGTGGCCCTGTTGCTTGCCTATGTCCATGAGCCGGAATCTTTCCGGGAACTGGCACCTCTGGAGGAAATGCTCGCCCGGTTCAGCAAGGAGGAGCTCATATCTTTAATTGGTGAGATGATTGCCCGGGAACCGTCCCTGATGGCCCTGGTGGAACTGTCGGCGTCCGCAGCCCGGGGGCATGTGGATGCGGCATCGTGCCGCCGGCAGGCGTTACGTGCGCTGCGGCATGAAGATCCGCTCCTCATCGAAGCGGATTTACGGGGAATGCTTAACCTGGCCCAACGTATGGCCGCAAAAGAAGACTGGCCTGGTGCGGGTACGGTTTGCCATGCCCTGTTGAGCGTGCTGTCATCCGATTATGAGGATATTCAGTTCATGGACGAAGAGGGGGACATCGCGGTTGTTGCCGGCGATTGCGCCCACCTTTTGGGCGAGTGTCTGGCGCAGGGACGGCCTGACGCCCGTACGCGGCAGGAGTGGCTGCAAACGCTGCTGGAAGCCGAACTGGCCGACATCAGACTGGGCGGTATTGACTTTGCTTCCGGCGCCTTTGATATCATTCTCGAGCACGCCACCGCAAATGAATGGGCCGTACTTGAGGAACGAATACGTGAGGCCATGGGGAAAAGCAATGACTGGAAGAAGGAAATGCTGGTCAGGATGCTTGTCTCCTGGCGGGAGAAACACGGCCGGCATGAAGAAGCAGGCGATATCATCCGCGAACTGGGCACCCCGGAACAGCGCATGCTGTGGTTGGTCAGGGACGGAAAACCGGATGAGGCTGTGACCATTGCGCGGCAGCATTGCCTGAATAAACCCGGCTTGATTACCAG
Source organism: Desulfofundulus luciae (assembly GCF_030813795.1). Taxonomy (NCBI): domain Bacteria; kingdom Bacillati; phylum Bacillota; class Clostridia; order Eubacteriales; family Peptococcaceae; genus Desulfofundulus; species Desulfofundulus luciae. Next base: position 12,867 of record NZ_JAUSUX010000006.1, read on the forward strand.
GCTTGCCGGTGAGCTGGTGGAAGCCGGTGCCCGGAAACAGGCCGTAACCCTGCTGACCGAACTGGCGGAGGGGGCTGACTCCCACTGGAGCTATATGGAATGGCTGGCGAAATATTACCGGGCACACGGAGATTGGGAAGCGGCCTTGAAGTGGCAGCGCAGGGTTTTTCTCCAGAATCCACGGGTTAAATCGTTCATAGACCTGGAATACATTAGTAAAAAGCTTGATGTTTGGGAACAGGTGCGCTCCGAAGTACTGCACACTCCGGAGATTGAGAAAAAACCGCATGTGTTGCTTGAAATCGCCCTGCATGAGGGCGACGTGGCCAGGGCGCTGGAGTTATTGCCCCGGGCTTCCGGTTGGGGGTGGCGTAATTACAAGGAGAAGGTGGCCGGGGCCGCTGAAAAAGAACGGCCGGAAGACGCCATAGCGTTGTACAAAGAGCTGGTGGAAGAGGCCATCGGCCGCCGTCAGCGCGGGGCCTACCGGGAAGCCGCAGGCTACCTGTGCCGGATTAAAACTCTCTGCCAGCGCACCGGCGCGCAGGAGAACTGGGAAGATTACTTCGCCGCGTTGAGGAGAAAATATGCCCGTTTCCCCGCGCTTCAGGAAGAGCTGGACGGAGCGGGATTATAAAAACGGGGTGGCGCGCCCTTATCACCTTTAGTTTCCCTGCCGGCAACCGATAGGTATTAATAAAAAAGGGTGTTCGACATGTGTGGAGTAACGAAGCAATTATTAGCCCGGGTCGTCCTTGGGCTGCTTATCTTTCATCTAATCGTTCCTTCTCCCGCCCGGGCCACCCAGGAGCTGACTGTCTATTCCCCGGCCGAACAGGAGGGGAAACCGGCGCAGTTTATCTGGCAGTTGTCCGGGATAGGCCGCCTTTCCGGAGACATAACGGTTGGCCCCAACGGCCTTTTATATCTCCCCGTGGGCAACAAACTGGCGGCGGTGGACACCTGGGGGCGGGTGGTCTGGGAGGCGGCCGGTCCGGCGGGAGGAAGGATTGGCCGGCCGGTTTTCGGTCCCGCCGGTTCTATTTTTTTACCCGGGAGTACCGTGGTGCAGGAAGTGAAAATGAACGGGGCGGCGGGATGGAGTTTCAGTGCCTTCCAGGGTTCCACGGCATCCGGGCCTGCCTGGTTGTCTTCAGGTCCACGGGGTTACCTTTACCTGCCCCTGCCTGCGGCATTGTACGCCGTGGACACCGTCGGCCGCTATAAATGGGCATTGTTACACTGGGATGCCGGCGACCTGTACCGGGCCGTCCCCCTTAAAGACCGGGCAATTGACGGTTGTGCCGGCAACGACCGGGCGGTATACGTGGTTTGCAGCCGCAGGCAGGCTGGATCGACCTTGCTTGCCGTGGATGCCGCCGGGAAAATCCTCTGGCGTTACTGGCTGGGAGAGATAAAGGAGGTCCACCTGGTTCCGGGGGGCGACAGCGTTCTCTATGTAACGGTTAATCCGTCGAAACTCGACAGGTTGAACAAAGGGAAGGTTTATGCCTTCCGGCTGGAAGACAACGGCCGGCCCGTCTGGAGCCAGACCATACCCTTCGACGACCTGACCGCTCCGGTTCTTTCCCCGGATAAAACCCTTTATTTCACTGCCGGAGGACGCATTTATGCCCTGGATGCGCAAACCGGGCAGCAAAAATGGTACCAGCCGCTCTTGAATCTGGTTTCAGCCCCGGCGGTGGACGGCAGGCGGAACAGGATTTATGCCGGAACTTCCGACAAACGCCTGCTGGCGGTCGATACCGGAGGGCGGTTGCTCTGGGAATTGGAGCTGGACGGGGCCGTCAGCAGGACGCCGCTTGTGGGCCCGGACGGTTACCTGTACGTAGTCACAGACAAAGGGAGTTTGTACAAAATACTGGATGCCGGCAATCCCTAGTTACGCAAATCCAAGATGCAAAAGATTTGCCCGGCGCACCAGTTTCTGAACTTTGCCGTCGGTGAGCACGCCGCATTGCTCCGCCAATCTTTCTTTGGCAATTGTGCTTTTCCAGTAAGCTTTCGGGCAGGGTAAAGGTTACTTTCTTAAGTATCAATTTTTGTGCCATAAAAAATCACCCTCCTGTTGTATTGTAAAATATACATACTCATACTGCAAACATCCCTAAAGACAAAGAATCATTGCCCGCCTTCCGGAAAAATGTTACAATATTGCCGCGAAGATGCCCGAAAGAGCCTGCCAGGGCCTTTTCCCGCAAGCACCCAGGGGGTGAAATCAATGAAGACAGCACTTGCAGAGATCGCCGCTGCCGGCGAAAACCAGGTTAAAGAAAAATGGCCGGGAGATGCCGGCAAGCAGGCGGGATTTTGCTCGGTGCCGCCGACAACCTGCTCTACACGGAGCGGGGCAAACTGGCGGCACTAATTGGTGTAAGGACTTCGGTTCCGGAGCAAAAATTCAAAGACTACGAAATTGTGGTAGTTGTTGCTTGGAAGTAGAGCGAAGAGTTGAACGGAGCGGGTTGTTGTGAAGCGGTAGCGGGGAAATTCGGTAGATGAAAAGGCAAATTGCAGGATAAAAACCGGGGGTTGGGACGGCATAAGCGGCGCATGCCCCGCCATTAAGCAGGAGATTGTAAGGCTTACTTCGTTATGTTATACTTAATGTAATACAGGGCAGGAGTGTGATGTAAATGACCACTGGAAATTCTAAAATCACAGCCGTAAGGTTGCCTTTGGGGATCGTCCAGAAAATTGACGCCCTGGTGGGTAAAGGGAATCGCTCCCGGTTTATAGCCGCGGCCATCGAAAAAGAGCTCAAACGCAAAGCGCGTCTTGCCCATATCGCGGGTGCGGAAGGTTTTATCGCCGACGATATAGACACCCTGGCTTTTGTTAACCGCTTAAGGGCTGCGGACGAAAGGAGAAAATAATGATTTCGGAAAATGACAGAGCCGGATTTTTATTGGACACGGACTTTTTAATTGATTTAAACCGGGGCCGGCGGAATAATTTAAGGGTCAGGGCAGAAAAGCTGCTCCTCGAGATTAACCAGGAAGATCTCTTTATTTCCAGCGTTGTGGTCACAGAATTTATGACGGGTGTACCGCAGCCGGTGCAGGAGCAGGTGGAGAAAATGCTGCGGGAACTTTACTTTTACCTTACTCCCACTTTCGAAGAGGCGGCTTTGGCCGGCCGGTTGAGGCAGGAGTGGCTTTCCAGGGGTTATACCCTGGCCATCGCGGATGTGACCAACGCTGCCCTGGCCATTTCCAGAAACCTGGTCCTGGTTACCAGAAACCTTTCCCACTACCCCTTCGAACAATTAGTAATTAAAGGCTGGTAAAATAGTCCAGTTTCTATGGGTATACGTGGTTTGCAGCTTTATTTCACTGCCGGAGGACGCATTTATGCCCTGGATGCGCAAACCGGGCAGCAAAAATGGTATCAGCCGCTCTTGAATCTGGTTTCAGCCCCGGTGGTGGACGGCAGGCGGAACAGGATTTAATCCGGAACTTCCGACAAACGCCTGCTGGCGGTCGGCACCGGAGGGCGGTTGATCTGGGATCTGGAGCTGGACGGGGCCGTCGACAGGCCGCCGCTTGTGGGCCCGGACGGTTACCTGTACATAGTCACAGACAAAGGGAGTTTGTACAAAATACTGGATGCCGGCAATCCCTAGCGCCTGTTCAAGTAGGTGTTCCTGATATGAGACGATGTTATCTCCAGTTTGTCCTGCTGATGGCGGGAATTATTGCAGGGATTATGTTTATTTTGCCTCCCCGGGTGGTAGCGGGGGAGTCGGCCGGAACAGAATGGTTTAAGGATATACGGAACCACTGGGCCAGAAGCCACATCCTGCGCCTGGCCGCCCTGGATCTGGTCCGGGGTTATCCCGATGCCACCTACCGGCCCCAGCACCCCCTCACTCAGCTGGAGTTGGTGGCCCTGGTGATGCGGGTGGGCGATTTCGAAAAGGCAGCGGCAGAGGCGGCCCGCCGGGGAACCCGGGGGCGCACCGTTGAGGTTGCCGGCACGCCTTCGCCTGCTGGAAGCCCTATCCCCCGGGTTCCCTGGGGCCAGGATTCCTTTACCCTGGCAGTAAAAAAGGAATTTTTGCCCCCGGAGTGGGTGGCATCCTTTAATCCGGAAAAACCGGTAACCCGGGCCGAAGTGGCCGCTTTACTGGCCCGGAGTTTTTACCTGGCCGTACCGGAAGAGGGAGACACTTCCGGCAGTGCCCCTTCCACCGGCGACTTTCCCGACATCGACCGCGCCCCCACCCCTTACCGCCCCTACATCCGGGCCGTGGCTGCAGCCGGGATTATGTCCGGGTATTCCGACGGCACTTTTCGTCCCGCCCACATATTGAACCGCGCTGAAATGGCAGTCATTCTTTCCAGCCTGCTGGATCGCAACTGGGTTAAAGTGCCGGCGGGCCGTAGGCTGGAGGGTTGGGTTTCCAATGTGCGTATGGACCCGAAAGGCCTGGAACTGGAGCTCACCTCCCTGGTCGGGGTGCAAAAGTTGCGGGTAAGTCCAGATTGTAACTGCTTTGCCAATGCCAGGGAATGCACGCTGCTCCAGGCCGGCAACCACCGGGTGGAAGTCATCCTGGACGGCCGCCGGCAGGTCCGTTGGGTCAACCTGCTGGAGGAACGGAAGATAGCAGGTAATACAGAGAAAGTAACCGGTTCGGTGAAATCCGTAGTCCTGGGCGAAGATAACCTGCTGGTATTGAACGATTTGAACTGCGAGGATCGTATTTTTTCTCTGGCCTGGGATGCAGTGCTGGTGGGGAAAAGGGCCAAACAGGATTTCCGCTCCCTCAAACCGGGCGACTTTGTGGAAGTGGAGCTTGACGGCGGCCGGGTAAAGCGGGTTACCTTGCTCGAGGTGAAAAAAATCTCGGGTACCGTAGGTACACTCACCGGCAAAACGCTGGGGCTGCTGGGCAGGTCCAGCCAGAAGGGCAACCCGGATCGTTTCGATTACTGGGACCGGGCCAGAATAGTGGACAAGGAAGACCGGCGCGCCGGGGGCGTTGTACGGGGAGACCGGGTGGAAATTACCTACCTCGATCCTATCCCTGGGGAAATCCAGGACGAACGGGTGCTTCAAATTAAGATAACCTCCCGTCCCGGCCTGAAAAAACAAACGGGCAAACTGCAGGCCATCAAAACAGCTGGAGGGACTTACCGCATTGTCCTGGAAAAGGACAAGGAGTATGATGTGGACCCTGCGGTGAGGGTAACTGATCCCTCGGGCAGCAGGATTGCCTTTTCCGACCTGGATCGGTACATCAAATCCCAGGTCGAGTTGTGGCTGGATGGAGCCGGCGTGGTCATGGAGGTGCGGATTACTACAATCTCCCATTGAGGAACAGGAAATAAAGGGCTTCCAACCGAATTACGACAGGAGTGGAAAATCACGCGGATGATTTTTTAAGGAGGCAATCTGGTGGAATTATGAACGCAAATAAAGCTGAGGAACTTGTTTCAAAAGGTAGAGAGTTCCTGGAGAAGGGCGACTTCCGGGCCGCGGAAAAGGCCTTTGCCGCAGCCCTGGAAGAAGACGACGCTACACCCGTACGCAACAACCTGGCGCTGGCCGTCTTTATGGCCGGGGAGCCCCGGCGCGCCCTTGAGATTCTGGAACCGTACCTGGACCCGGAAAAGGAAGATGCCGGGGCGAATCCCTTTACCTACGCCCTGGCCGCCAGGGTTCACTGCTCCCTGGGTCAGGAGGAGCAGGCCCGCCGGCGGCTGCAGCAGGCCGTGCGGAGCTTTGAGAAGGGATTGTCGGAACTGCGCCAAAGCCTGGGACGGGTCCCGTATGCATTCCGGGAGTATACGGTGACCATCATGCTGGCGGCAGCCGACCTGGGAGATCACCGGCAGGTGTTCGAACTTTACCGCCGCTGGGAATCTTACCATGTTTCCTGGGAAAACAAATTTCTGGCCGCAGTGGCCTGCTTCAACCTGGGCCGCTACAAGCGGGCCGCAACCCTGTGGTCTTCCATAGCACAGGTGTCCAGGCTGTTTTCCGGCATGCAGCAGGTGGCCTTCCTGGTAGAGCGGGGCGTCATCCCGCCCTTTGAAGTGAGCTACGAACGCTATTCCCAGGAAAAAATGCAGGAGATGATGGAAGAGGCCACGGCCAGCGAGGAAGCGCGCCGGCGGTACGCTCAGGACGGCTTTTTCCGCATGATGCTGCTTGCCTGGCTGCTGGAGGGGGATAGCTCCAAAAATGCCGCCCAGGGGGTATATACCATGGTGTATTACGGCGGCGAATGGGGCGAAAAGCTGGGGCGGCAGGTGCTGGAATACCCCGGGTTTTCTCCCTCCCTGAAAATTGCTGCGGTGGAAGCCCTCACAGCCAGGGGCATCCTGCGGGAAGGCGAGCCCGTTCCCATGTTTATCGACGGGGAGCGGCGGCTGGTGGAGATCAAAAAGACCCCCGTTTTGATGGAACCGGACCAGGAGCTGGACCAAATAGTGGACCGGGCGATTAAGTTGCGGGACGAAGGGAAAATAGACGAAGCTGTGGAGCTGCTGCAGGGTATCTACCGGGAAGGGAAGTTCTACCCACGGGCGATGATGACCCTCGCCAACCTTCTGCGCCGAAAGGGCGATCTGGATGATGCTCTAAATATAATGGAAATGTTGGAGGAAATAGACCCGGACAACCCGGTTTTCCTGTTCAACCTTTCCTCGCTGATGCTGGAAATGGGAGAAATAGAGAAAGCCCGCGAATATTTCGACAGGATCGATGATCCGGAATTTGAGGAAGAGTTCGCCGAAAAGTTAAAAATGCTGGAAAGGGAAATAGAACGCTATGAAAATGTTGCTCTCTTGCCGCAAATGATTATGCAGGCCTATGAGGAAGATGAGCGCCGGAAAATAGAAGAGAAACCCCTGCCTGTGGACGCCTCCCTTGCCCGGGGATTGAAAAACATGCCCGCCCACTGGCTGGAGGGCGCCTGTATATACTACGGCCTCGAACCAGCGCGGCAGCGCCGGCAGCGGGAGGAGCAACTGCGGGACTTTCTCTCCCGCCGCGACAACCTGGAAAAGGAAGTGGGGGAACTGGAAGAGGAAGAAAGGGAACTTTTAAAATATCTTTTGCAGCGGGGCGGCTGGAGCCGGTTGAACGCCGTCACCCGCAAATTCGGCTCTTTAGAAGGGGATGGTTTTTTCTGGCATGAGCGGGAACCGGAATCTTTTCTGGGCTTCCTGTGGTCCCTGGGCCTGGTGATGGTGGGTAAAGCTACGCTGGAAGGTCGCCGCGTCAAGATTGCCACAATCCCCCTGGAACTGCGGCAACCCCTGAAGGAAATACTGGGCATATAACATTTACGCCACCGGAGGCAATTACGCCCACTCTTATTACTCCTTCAAAAACATGTCCCTGACCATGCCGGCAAACAGGCGTAAATCACCGAGATTGTTTCGTAAAATCCCGTACAGGATTTCGGGATCAATTCTGGCGTAATCGTGAACGATAACGTTACGAAATTGCGCCATTTTTTTTAAATTCTCCAGCCTGGCGGGAGGAAGATATCCTGCTTCAGTAAGAACAACCATGATGTCTTTGTAGTCCTGGGGTTCGCGTAGCTGAGAGTCGGCAATAATATGGTTGCCGATATCCAGGCAGGCTTCAACAGCCAGGTGAAGGGTTCGCTCAATGTATCGCCTGATCATTTTGTTTTGTTTTAGTTCCTTTAAGCTGACGTGAGACTGTTCCTCCAGGTCGGTAATGTACTCTGTTAACAGTTTGCATTTTTCCCGTAACAATTCACGATCTACCATTTTTTATCCCCCAGTTTTTTTAACCGTATATCCAGGCGCCGCCGGTCGTACCATTGCATGTCCAGGTAGCGGCGGCGTGACCGCACTTCAAAAGCAACGCGGTAGGACCTGTCTTTGTCCACCAGAAGAAGCCCGTATTTGCGCACCTGATGTTGCAATCCGGGGGAAGCTGTTTCGAGGTCGACCACCTGCACAGGGCGCTTGAGCTTTTCTTCCAGGGCAATCTCCATTTCCAGGCGCCGGTTAAAACGGGCAAATTTGTCCTCCATGGAAGGGGTGAACAGCACCGCTATATCTACGTCACTGTCCTGTTTGCCCCGGCCCCGGGCCAGGGAGCCAAACAGGTAGGCCGCCAGCACATCCGCCTGCTGTTCCATAAAACTGGTGACCGTGTTTATAATGTTGCTTGGTTCCGGTTTTCCTTTAAAGTTAGAGCCGGCACACAACATGTACACATCCCCTGGAACCTTTATGAAAATTATAACATTACCTGCTGTTAAAGACAATTCACTCCCTCCGGTTGTCAGCGGGGCCATCCTGACAGCCAGCCGTTACAGAATTGCTCCTATTTTCGGCAGGAATCGCCGGCCCCCTGACGAATTATGACCGGAAGGGAAAGTCAGCCGTGGAGAACATTTTAAAGATCCCGCACGCTGCTGGAAACGAGGTGAACTAGCACACTGACCAACCAGGGACGGATCGCCCGGGCCACGGCGCTGGTCATGGGCGCCACCATTTTAAGCAAAATCATGGGGTTTGGCCGGGAGGCGGTTTTAGCGGCGGCCTTCGGGGCCAGCGCGGCCACCGATGCTTACCTGGTGGCCATGATTATCCCGGCACTCCTGTTTGGCCTGGTGGGCACCACCATTACCACTGTGGGCATTCCCTTTTTCAGCGAGTACATCCACCGGCCGGATAAAAGGTCCGAGCTGCCGGCATTGATCTGGACCAGTTTTCACGCCGTCACCGGCGCCCTTTTAGTCATTGCCCTGCTGGGGCTGCCGGCGGCCCCCTGGCTGGTGCGCATCCTGGCCCCGGGATTCACCCCGGAGCAGGCGGCGCTTACCACCCAGCTGGTGCGGGTGCTGCTGCCCATGGTGGTGATCATGGGCATGGTGGGCTGGGCCCAGGGGGTGCTCAACGCCCACCAGCATTTCGCCGCCCCGGCTTTTATGGGCATTCCCTATAACATCATCATGATCGGGGGCATTTTGCTGGCCGGGGCTTACGGGGGCATTGCCGGGGTGGCCTGGGCCACGGTGCTGGCCACGGCAAGCCAGTTTCTCATCCAGGTGCCGGCCCTCTACCGGCGGCGCATCAGCTACCGCCCGGTCTTTAACTGGCGCCACCCGGCTTTAAAGAAAATGCTCTGGTTGGCCGGGCCGGTGTTGATTGGGGTGGGGGCCAACCAGTTAAATGTGATTGTAGACCGCATGCTGGCCTCAAGCCTGGCCGAAGGCAGCATTTCCGCCCTTAATTACGCCCAGCGGGTTTTAAACCTGCCCCAGGGCCTTTTTGCCATTCCCCTGATTACCGTGCTTTACCCCACCCTGACGGAACGGACGGCCCTGGAGGATTCCACCGGCTTTTTGGCGGGTTTAAGCAGGGGTTTACGGGTGCTGGCTTTTGTTTTGATTCCCCTGACGGTGGGAATGATGGTTCTCCGGGAGGACCTGGTGCAGTTTATCTTTCAGCGGGGCGCCTTTGACACCCGGGATGCCGGCATGACCGCCGTGGCACTCCTCTTTTACACTCCGGGCCTGCTTTTCCTGATGTGGCGGGAGTTCCTCAACCGGGCCTTTTATGCCCTGCAGGATACCTGGACTCCCATGGTTACGGGCCTGGTGGCCGTAGCCGTAAACATCGTTTTAAACCTGATCCTGGTCCGCTACACCGGCCTGGCCGGCCTGGCCCTGGCTACCTCCGCGGCCGCGGGGGTTGGTTGCATGCTCTTGTTCTGGCTGCTGCGCCGCCGGCTGGGGCACATTGGCGGTACGGCCCTGCTACGGGAAACGGGGCGTATTCTCGCGGCCTCCCTGTTAATGGGGCTTTTAGTATGGTGGCTGGATGTACGGGGGCTGGCGTTAATGGGCTGGTCCTTCCTGGAGGGCCTGGCGGGAGTTTTCCTGGGCAGCGGCGGCCTGTCCGGTTTTGTGCTGCAGGGCCTCCGCCTGGGAGCGCTCATCACCGCCGGCGGGTGTTTCTATTTTTTAAGCTGCTGGCTGTTGCGGGTAGGGGAGATGAACTACACCCTGGAACTGGCCCGGAACATCCTCCACCGCCTCCGCCCGGCGGCCCGGTAAAGAATGCACCAGAACACAGGCGTTTTAGGACCTTCACAATTGGCGCTTCCTAACAACATCGGGCAACCGCTGTAAGAAAACAGGGGCGGCGGCCGTTCCTTCGTTGATTGAAGGACGGCCACCGCCCAACCAGTTTAATAATCAGTCAATATTAAAAAGAGGATTGATGACTAAACCGGTAATCAGTTTGGGGTAAAAGAAAGTGGATTTCTGGGGCATTTTTTCGCCGCTGGCGGCCACCGCCGTGACCTCCTCCACCAGGGGGGGGTTAAGGAAGAAGGCCAGCTGGTACTCGCCTTCGTCCACGGCTTTCAGTGCCCCCGCCTCTTCCCGGGTGTAGGTGAGGTGGCTCTCCCTGGCCCGCTCCGCGCCGCCGATGCCCAGAAGGCGTTCCAGGATCAGGTGGTGCAGCACCGAAACATCCAGTCCCTGCCAGGCGGCGGAATGGCCGTCAGGCATCAGGCGGGGCAACGCCCCTTCATCCCGCAGGGTCAAGAGATACAGGCGCCCCCCGCCGCAGTACAGGCCGAAGGAGTGACGGTGGGAAAGGGGGCCCGCGCCGGGCCGGGCGTCTCCCGTGAAGCCCCCCCGGGCGGCCAGTTCTTTGATGAAACCGGCAAAGTTGCCGTAGCCGGGGGCAAGAGGGAAGACCTCTATCTCAAAATGTTCCTGTATCTTACCCAAAAGTTCATCCACATCCAGGCCCTCAACGTTGCGCACCAAGCGGTGGGTCGGCAGCACCACCAGGCCGGGATCGTACAGGTTGACCAGGGTCATCATCACATAATCATAAGGTCCCGGTCCGGCGGGGTTGCCCTCCTCCTGCCGCCTTTCCCGGCTGTAAGCCAGGGCCGTTTCGTAGCGGTGGTGGCCGTCGGCAATGAAAACGAGCCTGCCGGCCATGGTCTGCCGCACCTGCTCAATAACGGTTGGGTCCGTGATCACCCACAGGCGGTGGGCATGGCCGTTTTCATCGGTAAACTCCAGGTCCGGCGAACCGCCGGCCCGTTGCCGCAGAAGGTTGTCCACAGCCATTTCTGCATCGGTATAAAGGCCAAAGATCGGACTGAAATTGGCCCGGCAGGCCCGCATCAGCGCCAGGCGGTCGGCCTTGTGCTTGGGCAGGGTCTCCTCGTGGGGCAGGACCACGCCCTTCTCGTAGGGCTCCAGCCTGACCGCGCAGATCATTCCGCTGCGTACCAGACGTTTTCCACCGGCGCTAAATTCCTGTTCGTAAAGATACAGTGCCGGGGATTCTTCCGGCACCAGCACGCCCTTCTCCCGCCAGGCGGTAAAATCGGCTGCCGCCCGGGTGTAGCGGTTGTTGCTTTCGTCATCGCCGGGATAGACCTTGCCGTATTCCAGGCGAATGATATTGTAGGGGTGGCGCTGGTAGTAGCCGTCCTGGGCTTTTGCGTCAATGACATCGTAGGGGGGGGTCACCAGGTCGGCGAGGGGCCCCACACCGGGGGCGTAGCGCAGTCCCCTGAAGGGTTTGATTTCAGCCAATCTCTTCACACTCCTTGCTATCGCTCTTTTTCCTCGTCCAGCGGTTGCTGTCCCGCTGCCGGTATTTTTCCATCATGCGGCAAAAGGCCTCTTCCAGGTCAATGCCCAGGGAGTTGGCATAACAAACGATGATAAAAAGCACGTCGGCCAGTTCCAGGGCCAGATCCCCCGGAGGTTCCCCGGGTTTTTTCGGTTTCTGGCCGTAGAGATGGTTGACTTCCCGGGCCAGCTCACCCACCTCTTCGGTCAGGCGGGCCAGCATGGCCAGCGGGTGCCAGTAACCCTCTTCAAACTGGCTGATCCAGCGATCCACTTCCTGCTGCATTTCCCTGATCTCCACGCCAAACCTCTCCCGTTGTTAAAATAACTTCCCAAGCGCCTGCGAGGCTCACCGGAGAACGCGTGCAAACGGCCAGGCAAACTGGCCTTACCTTTGCCATTATACCCTGCAGGACACAAGGTGAAAAGACCTATTTCCTGAAGTCCACCTGGCAACGACCACATCTTTCCACTTAATGGTCATATTTTCCCCCGCCGGAACATATTGTTTTCACAGCAGGAAGGAGGGAAAAGCCATGGAACCTATACGCGGGCCGCACTGGTTGATTTTACGCAGGAAATACCTGCTGGCCATCCTGGGCCTGCTTCTTTTCCTCCTGGCCCTCCGGGTATTATCAGGAGGGCTGGCTCCCGAACCGGAGATAGCTCCCGAACAACTGCTGGCGGAAGCCCTGGAAAAAACGGCCACCAGCAAAAGCTTTCGTTACCAGGTGGAAGCCAGGCTGGGCCGGGACGGCGTACTCAGCCGGGTGGAAGGGGAACGGCAGGCTCCCGACCGCATACACATTAAGGGTACTATGTATAACAACCCCGTGGAATTTATCCAGGTGGGGAACACCACTTATATGCGGGACCTGTGGACCAAAAAGTGGCTTACCATGGAAGGAAACCGGCTGGCCCAGTCGGAACTTTTTGTGGCTGAATTTAACCCCCTGGGGTTTTTGAAATTCAAGGATGCCCTGGGTGTCCGTTACCGGGGCAAAGAAAAGTCAAAGGAAGGCCAAATGCTGGTGCTGGAGTGCCAGCCCCTTTTGGATAATTCCTACCTGGAATTGAAGTATACGGACTACTACTGCAAGTTGTGGATCGATCCCGAAGACCACCGCATTCGCCAGGCCGTTTTGGAGGCCAAAGGACCGGGGAACACAACGGGCCTCTCGGTGGGCCTGAAGCTGTGGGATTTTAACCGGGAAATGAACATCAGCCCGCCGGTATGATTTTCGACAAATAATTGACGCTACCCCGTTTTTCTTTTATTATAAATTAAGGACTTTAAATAACGCGGCGTTGTTGCTGCATTTTTTGTTTTCAGGAGTGGTGTTTCTTTGTATGAGGATATGGAAAGAGTTTTAATTGCCGAGGACGAGATTGCCCGGCGGGTACGCGAGCTGGGGGCGGAGATTTCCCGGGACTATGCCGGGAAGGAACTACTGGTAGTCGGCATATTAAAAGGGGCGGTAATCTTTATGGCCGACCTGGTACGCTGCCTGAACATCCCGGTACGCCTGGACTTTATGGCCGTCTCCAGTTACGGTGCTTCCAGCGAGTCCTCAGGGGTTGTGCGTATTTTAAAGGACCTAGAGCAGAACATCGAGGGCCTGGACGTTTTAATCGTCGAGGATATTGTGGATACCGGCCTGACGCTTAACTACCTGCGGGAGAACCTGCTCACCCGGGGGCCGGCCAGTTTAAAAATCTGCACCCTCCTGGACAAGCCCAGCCGGCGCAAAGTAAACGTGCAGGTGGACTACAACGGCTTCGTCATCCCCGACGAATTCGTGGTCGGCTACGGCCTGGATTACGATGGCCGCTACCGCCACCTGCGGGATATTCTGATCCTGAAACGGCAAGTTTATTGCGGCAAAGAGCAAAGGGAAAACTGTACTTGATTTTTAAGGCAGGAAAGCCGGGAGGTTATCCGCACCATGTCCATCCAAGACCAGCAGGAAATGGTCATTGTCCTGGACTTCGGCGGCCAGTACAGCCACCTAATCGCCCGCCGCATCCGGGAGTTGAAAGTATTTTGTGAAATGCTGCCCTACAACACGCCCCTTGATGAAATCAAAAGACATCATCCCCGGGGCATTGTTTTTTCCGGCGGGCCGGCCAGCGTCTACCAGCCCGGGGCTCCCACCGTGGACCCGGCCGTTTATGAGCTGGGCATCCCCATCCTGGGCATTTGTTACGGCATGCAGTTAATGACCAGGCAACTGGGGGGGATGGTTACCCGGGCCGAACATCACGAGTACGGCAAAACGGCCCTGGAAATCCTTGACACCAGCGACCTTTTTTGCGGCTTCGAGCCCATTGAACAATGCTGGATGAGCCACGGCGACCGGGTGGAGGCCCCGCCCCCGGGATTTGAGGTCATCGCCCGTACGGAACTGGCTCCCGTGGCCGCCATGGCCAACCGGGAGCGCAGGCTTTATGCCGTTCAGTTCCACCCGGAAGTGATCCATACCCCCAGGGGCCAGGACATCCTGCGCCACTTCCTTTACGATGTCTGCGGCTGTAAGGGCCGCTGGACCATGGGCTCTTTTATTGAAGAATCCATCAGGGAAATCCGCGCCCGGGTGGGGGACAGGCGTGCCCTCTGTGCCATCAGCGGCGGCGTGGATTCCTCGGTGGCCGCCGTACTGGTCCACCGGGCCATCGGCGACCAGTTGACCTGCATTTTTGTGGACCACGGCCTGTTGCGCCAGGGCGAGGCCGGGCAGGTGGTCAGGGTCATCCGGGAACAGTTTCACATCCCGCTGATCCATGTGGACGCCAGCCGGCGGTTCTTAAACCGCCTGGCGGGGGTAACCGACCCGGAACAAAAGCGCAAAATCATTGGGGAGGAATTCATCCGGGTTTTTGAGGAAGAGGCCGCCAGGCTGGGACAGGTGGACTTCCTGGTCCAGGGGACTCTCTACCCCGACGTGGTGGAAAGCGGTACGGCCACGGCAGCGGTAATCAAGTCCCACCACAACGTGGGCGGCCTGCCCGAGGACATGCAGCTGGAACTGATCGAACCCCTGCGCTGGCTTTTCAAGGACGAGGTGCGGGAACTGGGCAAAGAGCTGGGCCTCCCGGAAGAAGTGCTCTGGCGCCAGCCCTTCCCGGGATCGGGGCTGGCTGTGCGCATCCTGGGGGAAGTAACCCCGGAAAAACTGGAAATCCTGCGCCACGCCGATGCCATTGTCAGGGAGGAAATCCGCCGGGCCGGCCTGCACCGGCAAATCTGGCAGTATTTTGCCGTGCTTCCGGACCTGCGGAGCGTGGGAGTGATGGGTGACGGGCGGACCTACGCCTACACCGTAGCCGTGCGGGCGGTGCACAGCCACGACGGCATGACGGCGGACTGGGTACGCCTGCCCTACGAAGTGCTGGAACGTATATCCAGCCGCATTGTCAACGAAGTGGCGGGCGTAAACCGGGTGGTCTACGACATCACCTCCAAGCCGCCGGCCACCATCGAATGGGAGTGAAATGGTTATTGACAAGCCCGTTCCCGCCTTGCTAAGATACATTTGTAAGGATGGCTATTTTTCCCGATTTCAAGATAAAAACTTTCGAGAAAGTGTACCTAGGGTTCCACACCCGGTTTACAGGGTGGTTCGGTCCGAGCGGTACAGGCCCGGAAAAGCAATTTTCCGGGTTACACCGGCAGGGAGAAAAGCCCAGGCGGTAGGTTTCTCACATGTACACGGAAACCTGCCCGCCTGGGCTGATTGTTTAATCCTTAATTCCGGTGTATATTCAGTAAAACCGATATGACAAGGATGCGGCGCTGTCCGGAGCGAACGACTTGCGAAGCGCCGTTAACAGCACCCGGTGAACCCAGCACTCACTGGCCATAATGCTCTTTCTAAGCCTGCTGTAACAAAATAGCAAGTGCAGAGCTTTACAGTATAACTTTTTTCGGTGAGTGCTGGGCGGCCCGAAGCGAGCCGCAGTGCTGTCGGCGCGAAGCATTGGAGTGAGCGAGGACAGCACCGCATCCAACAAGGAGGAGGTTAAAAAATGCTCGAAAAAATTTTCAAACTGCGCCAGTACCACACCAGTGCACGTACAGAGGTTATTGCGGGACTGACCACCTTTATGACCATGGCCTATATCCTGTTCCTCAACCCCAACATCCTGGCCGCTACCGGCATGGACAAAAACGCCGTCTTTTTTGCCACTGCCGTTAGCGCGGGCCTGGTCACCATCGCCATGGGCCTCCTGGTCAACTATCCCATCGCCCTGGCACCGGGCATGGGCCTCAACGCCTATTTTGCCGCCGTGGCCGCCCAGCATGTGGGCATGCCCTGGCAGGCGGCCCTGGGTGCGGTATTCATCTCCGGTATCATATTTATTCTCCTCACCGTCACCCGGATCCGCCAGTTGCTGGTGGTGGCCGTGCCAAACTCCATCAAACGGGCCATTATTGTGGGCATCGGGCTATTCATCACCATGCTGGGCCTGAAAATGGCCGAATTCATGGTCATCAAAGCCGGCCCGGTAATCCCGCCCACCATGGAGGCGCTCTCCAAATCCGGCGGCATTGCCACCCTGCGTTTCTTCGAGTGGAATATTTTCCTGGGCAGCTTTGCCAACCCGGTTACCCTGCTGGCCCTTATTGGCCTGGTTATCTCGGCCCTGTTGATGGCCAAGAGGATTAAGGGGGCCCTGCTGCTGGGCATTATCCTCACCACCCTCATTGGCATCCCCCTGGGCGTCACCCAAATCCCGGCCAATTTCCATCCCTTCGCCCTGCCCGATTTTTCCCGCCTGGCGGTGGGCAAGCTAGATCCGGCCGGGGCGCTGCACATGGGCATCTGGACGGTAATCTTCACCTTTACCTTTGTGGAACTCTTTGATACCTTCGGCACCCTGGTGGGCACTGCCGGTAAGGCGGGTCTGCTGGATGAAAACGGCCAGTCCCCCCGCCTGGGCCGGGCCATGCTGGTGGATGCCTGCGGGGTGGCTTTCGGCGCCTTAATGGGCACCAGCACCGTCACCGCCTACATCGAAAGTACCGCCGGCATTGCCGAGGGTGGCCGTACCGGCCTCACGGCCGTAACCACGGGCATTTTGTTCCTCCTGGCATTGATCCTGGCACCCATTGCGGGGTTGATTCCGGGAGCGGCCACCGCCCCGGCGCTGATCATCGTCGGCCTTCTCATGGCCCAGGCCATCAAGGGCATTGATTTCGAGGACTTTACCGAAGGAATGCCGGCCTTCTTAACCATAGTTTTGATGCCTTTCACCGGCAGTATCGCCAACGGCATTGCCGCCGGGATCATTTTTTACACCTTGCTCAAACTGGTCAGCGGCCGGGCCCGGGAAGTACACTGGCTGATGTGGGTCCTGACCGCCCTTGTGCTCGCCCGCTACCTGTTCCTGGCGGAACACTGAACGCAGAAAATGAGGTGAAACCATGACCAAACCGCTGGTTGGCATTGTTATGGGCAGCGACTCGGATCTGCCCGTAATGAAAGAGGCCGTGGATATGCTGGAGAAATTCGGCCTGCCATACGAAGTGAGCATTTCCTCCGCCCACCGGGCACCGGAGCTCACCGCCGAGTACGCCCGGTCGGCGGTGGAACGGGGGCTGGCGGTGATCATCGCCGCCGCCGGGGTGGCCGCCCACCTGCCGGGGGTCATTGCCGCCCAAACCCCCCTGCCCGTAATCGGCGTACCCATCAAAAGCGGGCCCTTAAGCGGAGTGGATGCCCTCTACTCCATGGTCCAGATGCCCCCGGGCATTCCCGTGGCCACCATGGCCATTAATGGCGCCCGAAACGCCGCCATCCTGGCGGCCCAGATTATCGGCGCAACCAACCCCGAAGTGCGGGCTAAGGTCCTGCGGTACAAGGAAGAGCTGGCCCGGGTGGTGGAGGAGAAGGCCCGGCGGCTGCAGGAACTGGGTGTGGCGGGTTATCTTGAGCAAATGGGAGGAGCCAAGGGATGATCGAGCGTTACACCCTGCCGGAAATGAAGGCCATCTGGTCCCAGGAAAACAAGTTCCGCAAGTGGCTCGAGGTGGAAATTTACGCCTGCGAGGCCATGGCCGAAATGGGACTTATCCCGGAAGAGGCTTTCAAGCAGATCAGGGAAAAGGCGGACTTCAACGTACGGCGCATTGAAGAAATCGAAGCAGAGGTCAACCACGATGTAATTGCCTTTCTTACCTGCGTGGGGGAATATGTGGGTGATGCGGCCAAGTACATCCACATGGGCCTCACCTCCTCCGATGTGCTGGATACGGCCCTGGCCGTGCTGATGAAGGAGGCCGGCCAGCAGATTTTAAGGCGCCTGGAGGAGCTGCGGGCGGTGCTTTTGGAGCGGGCCAGGGAGCACCGCTACACCCTGATGATCGGCCGCACCCACGGGGTGCATGCCGAACCCATCACTTTCGGCTTGAAAATGCTTCTCTGGGTGGCGGAGACGGAACGGAATATAAATCGTATGAAGCGGGCCATCGACGTCATCAGTGTGGGTAAAATTTCCGGTGCGGTGGGTACCTACGCCAACATAGATCCCCGGGTGGAAGCCCATGTCTGCCGCCGCCTGGGCCTGCGCCCGGCCCGGATTTCCACCCAGGTGCTCCAGCGGGACCGCCACGCCGAGTTTATGACCACCCTGGCCGTCATCGGCAGCTCCCTGGACAAGTTTGCCACGGAAATCCGCAACCTGCAGCGCACGGACATTCTCGAGGTGGAGGAATACTTTGCCAGGGGACAGAAGGGCTCCTCGGCCATGCCCCACAAGCGCAACCCCATTACTGCCGAGCGCATCAGCGGCCTGGCCCGGATCCTGCGGGGCAATGCCCTGGCCGCCCTGGAAAACGTGGCCCTGTGGCACGAACGGGACATCTCCCATTCCTCGGTGGAGCGGGTGATCATTCCGGACAGCACCATCACCCTGGATTACATGCTCTACAAGATGACGGCCATCATGAAAAATCTCCTGGTTTACCCGGAAAACATGCGCAAAAACCTTGAGCGCACCCACGGCCTGCTCTTCTCCCAGCGGGTGCTCCTGGCCCTGGTGGAAAAGGGCCTGTCCCGGGAACGGGCCTACGAGCTGGTACAGCGCAATGCCATGCGCTCCTGGCGGGAGGGCACCGGCTTTGAGACGCTCTTAAAGGAAGATGCGGACATTACCTCCGTTCTCCCCCCTAAAGAAATTGAATCCCTCTTTAACTACGACTATCACCTGCGCCATATAGATGACATATACCGGCGTTTCGGCCTCTAACTTTGCCAGAAGGGAAGGATTAACTTGCAAAAGGGAGAAATGCTCTACGAGGGAAAGGCCAAGAAGATTTACCGCACCAGCGATCCGGGTGTGTACCTGGTGGAATACAAGGACGACGCCACCGCCTTTAACGGGTTAAAAAAGGGAACCATTTCCGGCAAAGGCGAACTAAACAACAAGATCTCGGCCCACTTCTTCCGCCTTTTGGAACACAGGGGTATAGCCACCCATTTTTTGGAACAGGTGGGCGACCGGGAGATGCTGGTCCGGGCGCTGGAGATAATCCCGGTGGAAGTGGTGGTGCGCAACATTGCCGCGGGCAGCCTGGCCAAACGTTTGGGCCTGGCCGAGGGCACGGCCCTCCCCCGCCCGGTGGTGGAGTATTACTATAAAAGTGATGAGCTGGGAGATCCCCTGATTAATGACGACCACATCGCCGTCCTGGGCCTGGCCAGTGCGGAGGAAATGAACGTTATAAGAAACACGGCCCTGGTAGTAAACGACATCCTGCGGGAATACCTGGTCGGGCGCAATCTGGTACTGGTGGATTTCAAGCTGGAATTCGGACGCAGTGACAAAGAGATCCTCCTGGGGGATGAGATTTCTCCCGACACCTGCCGTTTCTGGGATGCCCAAACAAAGGAAAAACTGGACAAGGACCGCTTCCGCCGGGATTTGGGCGGCGTGGAGGAGGCCTACCAGGAGGTCTGGCGCAGGCTGGTTGGTTAACCAAAAAGAGGGGGGATAACGGTGGGAGCCGCCAACGACTGGTGGACGGACAAGCCAAAGGAAGAGTGCGGCGTTTTTGGGATCTATGCCCCCGGGAAAGATGTAGCCCGGCTCACCTATTACGGTTTGTATGCCCTGCAGCACCGGGGACAGGAAAGCGCCGGCATTGCCGTGGGCGACGGCAGGCATGTGCGGCTGCATAAGGCCATGGGGCTGGTGCCAGAGGTTTTCCAGCAGGGGGACCTGGATGAACTGAAGGGCCATGCGGCCATCGGCCACGTGCGTTATTCCACCACTGGAGCCAGTTCCCCCATTAATGCCCAACCCCTGGTTTTCCGTTATGCCGGCGGCATGCTGGGTCTGGCCCATAACGGCAACCTGACCAACGTCAGCGAATTAAGGGCCAGGCTGGCCTCCACGGGTTCTGTCTTCCAGTCCTCCACCGACAGCGAGGTAATTGTCAACCTGATCGCCCGCTACGGCCAGACGAGCCTGGTCGACGCCATTCTGAAGTGCATGATCGACCTGAAGGGCGCCTATTCCCTGGTCATCCTCACCGAAAAAAACCTGCTGGCCGTGCGGGACCCCCATGCCTTTCGCCCCCTTTGCCTGGGCACCCTCCCGGGCGGGGGCTATGTGGTAGCCTCGGAATCCTGCGCCCTGGACACCGTAGGTGCCCACTGGCTCCGGGACGTGGCCCCGGGAGAAATAATCATCGTCGATGAAAACGGGTTGACCAGCCTGCAGGGAATGCTCCCCCGCCGGCGGGCCCATTGCATCTTTGAATATATTTACTTTGCCCGGGCCGACAGCCTGATGGACGGCTTCAACGTCAACCGGGTGCGCCGGGAAATGGGACGCCAGCTGGCCCGGGAATACGCGGTGGAAGCCGACCTGGTCATTCCCGTCCCGGACTCGGGCACGGCCGCCGCCCGGGGTTATGCCGAAGCCTCGGGGATCCCCTTTGAAGAAGGGTTGATGAAAAACCGTTATATTGGACGGACCTTCATTCAACCCAGCCAGGACCTGCGGGACCTGGGGGTGCGGCTGAAGCTCAATCCCATCCGGGAAGTGCTGGCCGGCAAGCGGGTGATCATGGTGGACGACTCCCTGGTCAGGGGTACCACCAGCAGCAAACTGATCGCCATGTTGCGGGATTGCGGCGTCAAGGAGGTACACCTGTGCCTCTCTTCCCCGCCGGTGGTACATTCCTGCTACTACGGCATTGATACCTCCAACGAAGAGGAGTTGATTGCCGCCCGGATGCCCCTGGAAGAAATTCGCCGCATGATTAACGCCGATGGCTTGTATTATTTAAGCATCGAAGGCCTGCTTTCCGTCTTCGGTGAACGCCGCAACGACTTCTGCACCGCCTGTTTTACCGGAGACTACCCGGTAGCAGTGCCACAACCCGAAAAAGCGGGAAAACTCAGTCTGGAGTAGGGGGAAGGAAACTGTGACCCTAAAGAAAGGGCTCACCTATGCCGATGCGGGAGTGGACATCGCCGCCGGAAACCGGGCGGTGGAACTGATCAGGGACAGCGTGCGCAGTACCTTCCGTCCGGAAGTGCTTACAGAAATCGGCGGATTCGGGGGACTCTTTGCCCTGGATACCTCCCGCTACCGCCAGCCCGTGCTGGTATCCGGCACCGACGGGGTGGGCACCAAGTTAAAAATAGCCATGCTCATGGACCGCCATGATACCATCGGTATAGACGCCGTGGCCATGTGCGTGAACGACATCCTGGTCCAGGGAGCCGAACCCCTCTTTTTCCTGGATTATCTCGCCGTGGGCAAACTGGTGCCGGAAAGGGTGGCGGCCATTGTGTCCGGGGTGGCCGCGGGTTGCCGGCAGGCCGGCTGCGCCCTGATTGGCGGGGAAACGGCGGAAATGCCCGGTTTTTACGGCCCCGGGGAATATGACCTGGCGGGGTTTGTGGTGGGCGTGGTGGAAAGGGAGCGGATCATCGACGGCTCGACCATTCGCCCCGGCGACCGGCTGGTCGGCCTTCCTTCCTCCGGCCTGCACAGCAACGGTTATTCCCTGGCCCGGCGGGTGCTGCTGGAGGTGGCCGGCTACGGGGTGGACACTTACCAGGAGGACCTGGGACGCACCGTGGGCGAGGAAATGCTGGAACCCACCCGCATCTACGTCCGCACGGTACTGCCCCTGCTGGAACAATTCGACATCCGGGGCATGGCCCACATTACCGGCGGCGGTCTTACCGAAAATATACCCCGCATTTTGCCCCCGGGTACGGCCGCGGTTCTGGAACGCCGGTCCTGGCCCGTGCCCCCGGTTTTTTCCCTCATCCAGTCCATCGGCCGGGTAGCGGAGGAGGAAATGTTCCGTACCTTTAATATGGGCCTGGGACTGGTAATGGTGGTCCCGGGAGAACAAACCGACGCCCTCTTAACACACCTGTCGCAGCTGGGCGAAAAAGCCTACCTTGTGGGCGAAATAGCCGGAGGCGGGCGGGAAGTAAAGTATGTTTAGGTCGGGGGGAGGATATATGAAAAAACTGCGTCTGGGAGTCCTGGCCTCGGGAAGGGGCTCCAACCTGCAGGCCATCATGGATGCCATTGACGAGGGGCGCCTGGCGGCCGAGGTGGTGGTGGTGATCAGTGACAACGGGGAGGCAAAAGCCCTGGAACGGGCCCGCCTCCGCGGGATACCGGCCATTCATATTAACCCGGCCCAATTTCCCGACAAACACACGTATGAAGAAGCCATTGTGGACACCTTAAAAAAACACCAGGTTGAACTTGTTTGCCTGGCCGGCTACATGCGCCTGGTGGGCAGGGTCATGCTGGAATCTTTTCCCAACCGCATCATGAACATCCACCCGGCCCTTTTGCCGGCCTTTCCCGGCCTGCATGCCCAGCAGCGTGCCCTGGAATACGGCGTCCGCTACAGCGGCTGCACGGTGCACTTTGTAGATGAAGGGATGGATACCGGCCCCATCATTTTACAGGCCGTGGTTCCGGTTTTGCCCGACGACACTCCCGAAACCCTGGCCGACCGCATTTTAGAACAGGAGCACCGTATTTATCCCGAAGCTATTGCCCTCTTTGCCGCCGGCCGGCTGGAATTACGGGGCAAGCGGGTTTACATCAAGGAAGCATAAAAGGAGGCTTTATATGCGTGCTCTGATCAGCGTTTCGGATAAAACGGGACTGGTAGACTTCGCCCGAGGTCTGGTAGAACTGGGGGTGGAGATTGTATCCACCGGGGGGACCGCCCGCACCCTGAAAGAAGCCGGCCTGCCCGTTACATATATCTCAGAGGTCACCGGCTTCCCCGAAATTTTAGACGGCCGGGTAAAAACGCTGCACCCCGCTGTCCACGGGGGCATTCTGGCCCTGCGCACCCCGGACCACCTGAACCAGCTAAAAGCGCACCACATCACCCCCATCGATATAGTGGTGGTTAACCTGTACCCGTTCCGGGAAACCATTGCCCGCCCCGGCGTAACCCTGGAAGAAGCCATAGAAAACATTGATATTGGCGGCCCGGCCATGGTGCGGGCGGCGGCGAAAAACCACCGTTATGTACTGGTAGTGGTGAACCCGGCCCGCTACCCCCAGGTGCTCAAAGCCCTCGCGGAAGGAAAAATCAGCGATGATTTGCGCCTGGAACTGGCCCGGGAGGCCTTTGCCCATACGGCCGCCTATGACACCGCCATTGCCGCCTACCTGCAGAAACAGATCCAGGGGGATGAGCCTTTCCCGCCGGCCTGGCACATTTCCGTTGAGCTGGCCCAGCCCCTGCGTTACGGGGAGAACCCCCACCAGCGGGCCGCCTTTTACCGGGATCCTTCCGTGACCGGCCCCTGTGTGGGCAATGCCGTGCAATTGGCCGGCAAAGAGCTTTCCTTTAATAATATTCTTGACTTGAATGCCGCCCTGGAACTGGTGCGTGAATTCATCGATCCTTCGGTGGTAATTATCAAGCACAACAACCCCTGTGGGGCAGCCAGTGCCGGCGACCTGGCCACGGCCTACCGCCTGGCCTACGAAGGTGATCCCGTATCGGCTTTTGGCGGCATAGTGGCCTGCAACCGCACCGTGGATAAAGAAACGGCCGAGCAAATGGCCGCCATATTCCTGGAAGCCGTGATTGCCCCCGACTTTACCCCTGAGGCCCTGGAAATACTGACCCAAAAGGCCAACCTGCGCCTTTTAAAAACCGGCCCCCTGACCGTCCGGCCCACCGACCGGCTGGACATCCGTAAAGTTAACGGTGGTCTGCTCATTCAGGAGGCCGACCTGGAACTAACCCGCCCCGATGAGGTGAAGGTGGTCACCGAAAAACAACCCTCGGAAGAACAGTTGGCCGAGATGGCCTTTGCCATGGCCGTGGTCAAGCACGTGAAGTCCAACGCCATTGTGGTCACCAGAAACCGCCAGCTTATCGGCGTAGGGGCAGGGCAGATGAACCGGGTGGGAGCGGCCCGGATTGCTCTGGAGCAGGCCGGCGAAAAGGCCAGAGGTGCAGTGCTGGCTTCGGACGCCTTTTTTCCCTTCCGGGACACGGTGGATGAAGCAGCTAAAGCCGGCATTGCCGCCATTATCCAGCCCGGGGGGTCGCTGCGGGACGAAGAGTCCATTGCCGCCTGCAACGAGTACGGCATAACCATGGTCTTCACCGGTATGCGCCATTTCAAACACTAGTGCAGGGGGAGGACTGTCACAATGAAAGTGCTGGTGGTGGGCGGTGGCGGCCGGGAACACGCCCTGGTATGGAAGCTAAAACAGAGCCCCCGGGTAGAGGAAATCTTTTGCGCCCCGGGCAACGCCGGCATTGCTTCCCTGGCCCGCTGTGTGCCCATCGGGGCGGAAGACATCTCCGGCCTGGTTGCATTTGCCCGGCAGGAAAAAATAGACCTCACCGTGGTGGGACCGGAAGGCCCCCTAACCATGGGCATTGTTGATTCCTTCAGCGAAGCGGGCCTGGCCATTTTCGGGCCTACCGCCTGCGCCGCCGCCATTGAGGGCAGCAAGGTGCTGGCCAAGGAACTCATGGCTAAATATGGCATTCCCACGGCGCGGTTTGCCGCCTTTAGCGATGCCGGGGAAGCAGCCGCCTACATCCGGAAATTAAATGCTCCCTGTGTGGTAAAGGCCGACGGCCTGGCCGCCGGCAAAGGAGTGGTTGTCTGTCAGACGGTGGAAGAGGCCCTGGAGGCAGTGGAAGACATCATGGTTAAGGGTGTGTTTGGTGCCGCCGGCAGCCGGGTGGTGGTGGAGGAATACCTCACCGGCCAGGAAGTGAGCATTCTGGCCTTTACCGATGGAGAAACGGTTATTCCCATGCTTCCCGCCCAGGACCACAAGCAGGTTTACGACGGCGACCGGGGCCCCAACACCGGCGGCATGGGGGCCTATGCGCCCGCTCCCGTCTGCACACCGGAGGTTTACCAGACCGCCCTGGAGAAGATCCTTATCCCCGCCGTGCGGGCCATGGCTGCCGAAGGGCGGCCTTACCGGGGAGTTCTCTACGCGGGATTAATGGTCACCGGTGAAGGCCCCAGGGTCCTGGAATTCAACGCCCGTTTCGGCGATCCGGAGGCCCAGCCGGTGCTCATGCTCCTGGAAACCGACCTGGTGGAAATAATCGAAGCGGTATTGTCCGGCCGCCTGGGGGAAAAGGAAATCCGCTGGCGGCCGGGAGCAGCCGTGTGTGTGGTGCTGGCCTCGGGGGGGTACCCCGGCCCTTACCGTAAGGGTTACCACATTTCCGGCCTGGACCGGGTGCCTCCTGACGTGGTGGTCTTTCATGCCGGCACAGCCCTGGAAGACGGCCGGGTGGTTACTGCCGGCGGCCGGGTCCTGGGTGTAACCGCTGCGGCCGAAACCATTGCCGCAGCTATCGAAAAAGCTTATGCCGCCGTGGAACAAATCCACTTTGAAGGCATGCACTACCGCCGGGACATCGGCCGCAAGGCTTTGAGTGCAATTTAGAAAAAACTCTCACGAGGGGCATCCAGGAGGTGAGGTGCCCCTTTACTTTTGTAAAGAAGAAAAGGATTTTTTCCCTGCGTGTCGAAGTCCATTGGAAAGAACCCTGTTCCCTTTGGGAATAATAGGATAAGACCAGGGGGAGTGGCCAATGGCATACACGGGCAAACTAAGAGACCCATTATTGGACGAATTATTTGAAGCGGTGCTCACACTGCGGGATATAGACGAATGCTACCAGTTCTTTGAAGACATCTGTACCGTGGCCGAGATCAAAGCCATGGCCCAGCGCCTGGCCGTAGCCAAGATGCTGCAGGAAAACCGCACCTACACGGAAATTGCCGCCCAAACGGGGGCCAGCACAGCTACCATCAGCCGGGTTAAGCGCTGCCTGAATTACGGTGCCGACGGCTATAAACTGGTCCTGGCCCGGCTGGCCGGAAAAGAGAAAGCCCCCCGGTAAGGGCAGGCTATTGACATAGGCCGCATTGTTGGTTTATCATGTTGTCATAGTAGCAATTTAACTAATTAAAGCAAAGTTGTCCGGTCATTTTTCCCGGGCTGTTCCAAAGGAGGAAACCCGCTTGATTAGAATTATTGGTGCGGGCGATCCGGCCGTGGAGCAACTCCTGTCCCGCCACCCGGCTGGCTGGGAGGATGCTGCCGCCAGGGTGAGGGACATCCTTGCCGGCGTGCGGGACGGAGGGGACGAGGCCCTTTGCCGGTATACGGCCCGTTTCGATGGAATTAACCTGACTCCGGAAGAACTGAAGGCAAAGCCGGAGGAAATCTCCGAAGCCAAAAAGCAGGTTAAAGGGGAATTCCTCGCCGCCCTGGCGGTGGCGGCGGAGAACATTACCGCCTACCACCGACGCCAGTTAACCAGCTCCTGGATGGAGCCCGACGCCCGGGGCCTTCTGGTGGGACAGCTTGTGCGTCCCCTGGCCCGGGTTGGTGTTTACGTGCCGGGAGGGACGGCAGCTTATCCCTCTTCGGTATTGATGAACGTCCTTCCCGCCCGGGTGGCCGGGGTGAAGGAAATCGTCATGGTTACCCCTCCTGGCCACGAGGGAAAGATCAATCCCCATACCCTGGCGGCTGCAGACCTGGCGGGAGTAACGGAAATTTACAAGGTGGGCGGGGCGCAGGCCATTGCCGCCCTGGCCTATGGAACGCAAACCATCCGGCCGGTGGACAAAATCGTCGGGCCGGGCAATCTTTACGTTACCCTGGCCAAGCAGCAGGTCTTTGGGCTGGTGGATATAGACATGCTGGCGGGGCCCAGCGAAGTGCTGGTAATCGCCGATGATTCAGCCGATCCCCGGCATGTGGCCGCCGACATGCTTTCCCAGGCCGAACACGATCCCCTGGCCCGGGCATTGCTTCTCACTCCTGACAGCCGGCTGGCACAGGCCGTCAAGGAGGAACTGGAGCGCCAGTTGAACGATTTACCGCGGCGGGAAATTGCCGCCGGTTCTCTAGCCAACCACGGAGCCATTATCCTTACCCGGGACATTACCCAGGCTGTGGACCTGGCCAACCGCTTCGCCCCGGAACATTTGGAGCTGGTGGTGAGGGAGCCTTTTTCCTGGTTGGGACGCATTGCTACGGCCGGGGCCGTTTTCCTGGGGCCCCATGCCCCGGAACCCCTGGGGGATTACCTGGCCGGGCCCAGCCATGTTCTGCCCACCGGGGGTACCGCCCGTTTTTATTCCCCCCTGGGCGTGGACGCCTTTTTAAAAAGAATCAGCGTTATCTCCTGCTCCCGGGAAGCGTTCCTGGAAATGGCCCCCCACATTATCCGGCTGGCCCGGGTGGAAGGCCTGGACGCCCACGCCAGGGCTGTAGAGATAAGGTTGGAGTAAATACAGTAAAATCGTTATGACAAGGATGCGGTGCTGTCGGCGCGAAGCACTGGAGTGAGCGGGGACAGCGCCGCATCCACGCCGATTCACTGAATATTTACCGGCAAGTCATGCCTGGAGAGTGAAAAATCATGAATGCTGCCTTTGATCCCGCAGCGCTGGTGCGTCCGGACCTGGACGGGCTGGTACCCTACCAGGTTCATGTCCATCACAACGTAATTAAACTGGACGCCAACGAAAATCCCTACGATTTTCCTGTGTCCATCCGGGAGGAAATCTGGCGGGAACTGGGGAATCATACCTTTACCCGCTATCCCGACCCCGTGGCCGGCGATCTGGTCGACCGGCTTTCTGATTACACCGGCGTGCCGGCCGGCGGCATCCTGGCGGGCAACGGCTCCGACGAGCTGATCCTCACCCTGTTATTAACCTTTGGTACCGGAGGGCGGGTGGTCATCACCCCTCCCACCTTTTCCATGTACGAGGTGCATGCCCGCATAGCAGGGGCCCGGCCAGTAAACGTACCCCGCAGGCAAAACTTTGCTTTGGACGTACCGGGCGTGATCGCGGCGGCCCGGCATCCCGAAACCCGGGTGATCTTCCTGTGTTCACCCAACAACCCCACGGGGAACGCCACCCCGCCGGAGGAAGTGGCCGAAATACTAAAGAACAGCCGCGCCCTGGTGGTGGTGGACGAGGCCTACCAGGAATTTGGCGGGGAGAGCTGTATACCCCTGTTGAAGGAATACTCCAACCTGGTGGTCCTGCGCACCTTTTCCAAGGCTTTCGGGTTGGCCGGCCTGCGGGTGGGCTATTTGCTGGCCGATCCGGCAGTGGTTCAACAACTGCTGCGCATCAAACAGCCCTTTAATTTGAACGCCTTTTCCCAGCTTGCCGCCCGCACGGTAATGGCCCGCCGGGAAGAGTTCAACCGTTTGATCAAACTGATCCTGCAGGACCGGGAGGAACTTTACCGGGAACTGGCTGCCCTGCCGGGGGTTGAGGTTTTTCCCACGGCGGCCAATTTTATTCTTTTCCGCACTCCTTTACCGGCGGAGCAGGTTTACCGGGAGTTGCTGGCGAAAGGGATCTTGATCCGCAACATGCACGGCCCCGGGCTGGAACAATGCCTGCGGGTAACGGTGGGGAAAAGGGATGAAAATCGACTTTTCCTGGAAAAGCTAAAAACGATTTTGGGGTTGTAGGGGGTGGGGAAAATAAGTTCACAGAGGGTGGCCGGGATTAAGCGCCGTACCGGTGAAACGGAAATCCGGGTGCACCTGAACCTGGATGGGACGGGCAACTACCAGATCAGAACGGGCATCGGCTTTCTGGATCACATGCTTTGCCTTTTCACCCGGCACGCCTGTTTTGACCTTGAGCTTAACGCCCGGGGTGACCTGGAAGTGGACGGCCACCACACGGCGGAAGATACGGCCATTTGCCTGGGCCGGGCATTGAAGGAAGCCCTGGGCAAAAAGGAAGGCATCAATCGTTACGGCCACGCCCTTTTGCCCATGGATGAGGCTCTAGTGCTGGTGGCGGTAGATTTAAGCGGGCGGGGCTTTTTGGCCTACGATGTTTCCCTGCCGTCACCCCGGGTGGGGAATTTCGATACCGAGCTGGTGGAAGAATTCCTGCGGGCGCTGGCCTTAAACGGGGAGTTTACCCTGCACGTACGCCTGCTGGCCGGGCGGAACACCCACCATATTATTGAAGCCATCTTCAAGGGCCTGGGCCGGGCGCTGAAATCTGCCCTGGCCGCAGATCCCCGGACGCCGGGTGTACCCTCCACTAAGGGGTTGTTGTAGTGTTCTGGCGGGGGAGGGGACGAGAGTTTTGATTGCCATCATTGATTACGGGATGGGGAACCTGCGCAGTGTACAGAAAGCCTTTGAGAGAGTGGGGTTTGGAGCCGAGGTGGTGCAGGATCCGGCCCGGGTAGGACAGGCCCGGGGAGTGGTCCTGCCGGGAGTGGGAGCCTTCCGGGATGCCATGGACAATCTTATAGCCGCCGGCCTGGACCAGGCGGTGAAAGAGGCCATCGCCGGAGGCAAACCCTTTTTGGGCATC
Organism: Desulfofundulus luciae; assembly: GCF_030813795.1. Classification (NCBI taxonomy): domain Bacteria; kingdom Bacillati; phylum Bacillota; class Clostridia; order Eubacteriales; family Peptococcaceae; genus Desulfofundulus; species Desulfofundulus luciae. The sequence goes on from NZ_JAUSUX010000006.1 coordinate 42,369, forward strand.
TGCCTGGGGCTGCAGCTCCTGTTTGAAACGAGTGAGGAGTTTGGCTCGACACCGGGCCTGGGTATTTTCCCCGGCCGGGTGCGCCGTATTCACTGGGAGGTTAAAATCCCCCACATGGGGTGGAACCAGGTATTTTTCCAGAAGGAGATTTCCCTGACCCGGGGAATTCCTGACGGAGCAACTTTTTATTTCGTTCATTCATATTATGTAGACCCGGGGGACCAGGACCTGGTGGCGGGGGTAACTACCTACGGTCAGCCCTTTACCTCCATGGTCAATCGGGGTAACGTTTTTGGCATCCAGTTTCACCCGGAAAAGAGCAGCACCCTGGGGCTAAAAATTCTGCAAAACTTTGGGGAGTTGGTGGCCAAATGTTAATTATCCCGGCAATTGACCTGCGGGCAGGTAAATGTGTACGCCTGGTGGAGGGCCGGCTTGACAGGGAAACGGTTTATTCCGATGATCCCGTCGCCGTAGCCCGCCTTTGGGAAGACCAGGGCGCCCGCTGGCTGCACGTGGTGGATCTGGATGGAGCCTTTACCGGCGAGCCCAAAAACTGGGACATGATCCGGGGCATCCTTTCCGCCGTTCGCATACCCGTGCAGGTGGGAGGGGGTATCCGGGACATGGCGGTAATTGAACAACTGCTGGAGCTGGGGGCTGCCCGGGTAATCCTGGGCACGGTGGCCATTATCAATCCCGGTATGGTGGCCGAAGCCTGTACCCGTTACGGCGAGTCCATTGTGGTGGGCATTGATGCCCGCAACGGCAAAGTGGCCATTGAAGGCTGGGGAGTTACGGCCGAAAAGAACGCCCTGGAACTGGCCGCCGAGATGAAAGGCCTGGGTGTCAAACGGGTGGTGTTTACCGACATCTGGCGGGACGGTACACTGAAAGGCCCGAACCTGGCCGTGGTGGAAGAAGTGGCCCGGTCCACGCAGCTCAAGATCATTGCATCCGGGGGAGTTTCCAGTCTGGCCGACCTGCGGGCACTGAAGGCCATGGAACCCCTGGGGGTGGAAGCGGTGATTATCGGCAAGGCCCTTTATGCCGGCACTATAAATTTGCGGGATGCCCTGAACATTGCCCGGGAGGAATTGGAGGAACAGGTGTGCTGACCAAACGCATCATCCCCTGTTTGGACGTCACCGATGGCCGGGTGGTGAAGGGAACCAATTTTCTAAACCTGCGGGACGCCGGGGATCCCGTGGAGCTGGCTGCTCTTTATGACCGGGAAGGGGCCGACGAACTGGTCTTCTTAGATATTACCGCCTCGGCCAGGGGCCGCAAAACGGTCCTGGACATGGTTTACCGCACGGCGGGAGAAGTATTCATCCCTTTTACCGTGGGCGGCGGGATTAGCTCCCTGGATGACATCCGGGCCATCCTGTCTGCAGGAGCCGACAAGGTGTCCATAAATACTGCGGCGGTAAAAAACCCCCGGCTGGTGGCGGAAGCGGCCCAGCGATTTGGCAGTCAATGCATTGTGGTGGCCATTGATGCCCGCCGGGTTGGTGAAGCAAAATGGGAAGTGTACATACACGGCGGACGTACCCCCACCGGCATCGACGCCATCCATTGGGCCAGGCAGGTGGAAGCACTGGGGGCAGGGGAAATCCTGCTCACCAGTATGGACAGGGACGGCACCAAAGACGGCTATGACCTTGAACTAACCCGTACCGTGGCCCGGGCGGTAAACATACCGGTAATTGCTTCCGGTGGGGTGGGAACTTTAGAACATATTGCCCAGGGGCTGACCACCGGCGAGGCCGATGCTGCCCTGGCGGCTTCCATCTTCCATTTTGGTGAGTACTCCATCCGCCAGGTTAAGGAGTACCTCAAGGAACGGGGTGTCCCCGTACGGCTGCCCTGCTAGGTAAAGGTACACGGCATTTACGCGGCATATAATCGCGGCATATTAAAAAAACAGGAGGATAAACCTATGACCTTTGACGCCAGTTGTTTGAAATACGACGGTGCCGGTTTGATCCCGGCCATCATCCAGGACACCGATACCAATATAGTGTTGATGATGGCCTACATGAACAAGGAAGCGCTGGAAAAAACCCTGGCCACCGGGGAAACCTGGTTTTGGAGCCGTAGCCGGCAAAAGTTGTGGCACAAGGGGGAAACCTCCGGCAACGTGCAAAAGGTGCAGGAGATAACCTACGATTGCGACCGGGACACCCTGCTGGTCAAGGTGAAGCAAACGGGAGCCGCCTGCCACGAAGGTTATTACACCTGCTTCCACTACCGCATTAATCCGGAAACAGGGCAAACGGAAGTGATTGGGGAGCAGCAGTTTAACCCGGAAGAGGTTTACGGCCCCAAATCCCAGCCGGAGGATAACCCGCCGGCGGCAGAAGATAGCGGTGGCGCACCTGCACTGGGGCACGAAGGTGATGAAAAAAAAGCTCCAGCGGTTAATGCCTTGATACTGGAGGAACTGTTCCAGGTAATCAAGGAACGGCAGGAAAAACGTCCCCCCGGTTCCTATACCGCCAAACTCTTCAACAAGGGCCTGGACAAAATGCTCGAAAAGCTGGGGGAAGAGACCACCGAACTGATCATCGAGGCCAAGAACCGGGACCGGGAAGAGGTTGTCGAGGAAAGCGCCGATGTCCTTTACCACCTGCTGGTAATCCTGGCCGAACAGGGCATTACGCCGGCAGAGGTGTTTGCTGAACTGGCCGAGCGGCGGAAGGACGATTAACTGGAGTTTCCCGGCTGAACTGCATATAAGCAGTTCAGTCTTTGAAGGCATGGCGTTGTCCTGAGCGAACGACTTTGCGGAGCGCCGGTAACAGTACCCGGTGAAGCGAGGCCGCCGGCTCGGCTCTCGAGGACACCAAACGCAATCAAACGGAAGAACACCTATTGGAACACATCGGGCAGTTTGAAGACGACTGAAAGACAGCGGTGACGATGGTAATCCGCAGAGAGCCAGAGCCGGCCCGAAGCGAACCGTGGTACTGTCGGCGCGGAGCACTGGAGTGAGCGTGGACAACGCCGTGCCTCATCACAGACAAGCTTTGGTTCTGTTGTAGAACAACGAGCCTTCCGACATGACTAATAAAAATTTCCCCGGTCTTGTTGTTAAATACGCCGGGTTTTTCTTTTGCAGTGGTACCGAAAGACCAGGGCCTGTGGTATAATGCACCCTGGATGGGAAGTGATCGGCAAATGGACCTGTTGAAAAACCTGAATGAAGCCCAAAAAGAAGCAGTGCAGCACAAAGACGGGCCCCTTTTAGTGCTGGCGGGCGCGGGCAGCGGTAAAACCCGGGTACTGACCACCCGTATCGCCTATCTCCTGCAGCAGGGGGTGGACCCGCACCATATCCTGGCCATCACCTTTACCAACAAGGCGGCCCGGGAAATGAAGGAACGGGTCCAGACCATGGTTCCCCATGTAGCGCGGGACCTGTGGGTTTCCACCTTCCATTCGGCCTGCCTGCGCATCCTGCGCAAGCAAGCCCGTTTTCTGGGCTACTCCGAGAATTTTGTGGTTTACGATGAGCATGACCAGCAAACGGTTCTGAAAGATTGCCTGAAAGAATTAAACCTGGATGAGAAAAGGTTTCCACCCCGGGCCGTGGCCGCGGTCATTTCCGGAGCGAAAAATAAACTGTTAGGACCCGATGCTTACCAGGACGAGGCCTTTGATTTCTATTCCCGTCATGTGGCCCGTATTTACGCCCTGTACCAGGACAAGCTATTCCGCAACAACGCCCTGGATTTTGACGACCTGATCATGCTCACGGTGCGCCTGTTCCGGGAAAACCCCGCGGTCTTACGCTATTATCAGAACCGTTTTCGTTATATCCTGGTGGACGAGTACCAGGACACCAACCACGCCCAGTACGTGCTGGTGAACCTCCTGGCCCGGGAGCACCGTAACCTCTGCGTGGTGGGGGATCCGGATCAGGGTATTTATAGCTGGCGTGGGGCGAATATCCAGAACATCCTCGACTTTGAAAAAGACTACCCCGACGCAAAGGTGGTCAAACTGGAGCAAAACTACCGCTCCACCCAGACCATTCTGGATGCCGCCAATCACGTCATCCGGCGCAACCGGGGGCGCAAGGAAAAAAGGCTCTGGACGGCCGCCGGTGCGGGGAACCCGGTGGTGGTTTACCTGGCCCACGACGAGCGGGCCGAGGCCGATTTCGTGGCCGACCGTATCACCCGGCTCCACCGCCTGGGAGTGCCCTACCGGGATATGGCGGTGCTTTACCGCACCCACGCCATGTCCCGGGTGCTGGAGGAAATTTTGCTGCACCGGGGGATTCCCTACACCATTGTGGGCGGCCTGCGTTTCTACGACCGCAAGGAAATCAAGGACCTGCTGGCCTACCTCCGGCTGGTGGTGAACCCGTCAGACACGGTAAGTTTAAGGCGCATTATTAACGTACCACGGCGGGGCATCGGGGAGGCTTCCTTTAATAGACTGCTTGCCTTCAGTGCGGCCAGAGAAATTCCGGTACTGGAGGCCCTGGCCCGGGCGGAGGAAATACCCGGCCTGACCAAAAGCGTACGGGCGGCCTGCATGGAACTGGCCCGCCTCTTTGGCTGGCTTTATGAACACCAGGGCGAGTTAACCGTAACCGGTCTGGCCTGGGAAGTGCTCCAGCGGTCGGGATACTGGCAGGAGCTCCTGACCGAAAATACGGTGGAATCCCGCACCCGGCAGGAAAACCTGAAGGAATTCCTCTCGGTGACCCAGGACTTCGACCGCCAGGCCGGGGAACGAACCTTGAGCGCCTTTCTGGCCGAGCTTTCCCTGGTGAGCGACATAGACCGCTACGACGAGGAAGCCGACCAGGTGGTGCTGATGACCCTGCACAGCGCCAAGGGGCTGGAGTTCCCGGTGGTCTTCCTGGTGGGGATGGAGGAGGGGGTTTTCCCGCACTCCCGTTCCCTCGTTGAGCCGGCGGAACTGGAGGAGGAAAGGCGCCTCTGCTACGTAGGCATTACCCGGGCCAGGGAACGGCTATATTTAACTCACTGCTGGCAGCGCACCCTGTACGGTGCCACCCGGCACAACGACCCGTCCCGTTTTCTGGAAGAGATACCGCCCCACCTGGTTACGGTCGATGACCCCCTCGATAGCGGGAATGGGGAAGGGCGGCCAAAACCCGCCCCGGGCGGGGCCGGACTGCTCCGGGGAGCAGGCAAAGACAGGGAACCCGGTATGCTCCCGCCCGTCCGGGAGCAGGCTCCAGGGTACGCCTTCAGCCCCGGTGACCGGGTCAGGCACCGCAAATGGGGGCAGGGTACGGTGGTCAACGTAAGAGGACACGGGGAAAACGCCGAATTACAGGTGGAATTTCCCAACCTGGGCACCAAAATCCTCCTGGCCCGCTACGCCCCCCTGGAACGGGTTTAAGTCTGATCCATAATTTTCCCGGCAATAATAAAGACAAGGGAAACCAGCGCCGGTTAGATTTGCGTCGCGTCCTGCGGAGGCTCATATGACCCGTTTGCTGATTGTGGCCCTGTTAACGGCCATCATTCACATGATCAATACCCTTATTTATTCCGTACGCCTGGCCGGGGTGCGCACCCAGCGCCTGGCCACGGCCCTGTCCCTTTTCCAGGTGATCTTTCTCATTGCCAGCACGGCCAACCTGATTCAGGCACCCCTGATGTCCTCCATTGTGGAACACGCCATTAACGCCGGCTTAAGTCACGCCGGCGGCGGGGACATCCTGGCCGATCCCTACTACCAGGCCCAGCTTGCCAGGTTAAACATGGAAATCCGCCTGGTCATCCTGGCCGCCACCGGAGGAACCATCCTGGGGGGGCTTTTTATCCCCACCTTCGTCCGGATATTCACCCGGGGGATAATGCTCCTGGAGGACCTGGGTTCGGTACCCCGCATGTTCTTAAAAATGATCCTCTCCCCCCGGCAGCTTTTAGCCATGGCCAGAAAGGTCAAACTACCGGGAGTGGGCCGTTTCCAGGACGCCCTGCGGGGGCCGCTGAACATACCCCGGTACTTCCTGGTGGCCAATATTTTAATCACCGGCATCTGGACCACCGGTGTGCTCTCGGCCCTGTATGCGGGGGCGTTGATACCCCAGTTCCGGTCCACGGCCACCCTTACTTCGGGAATTGTCAACGGCGTGGCCGCCGTTCTGGCGGCCACCGTGGTGGATCCCACGGCAGCCATGATCACCGACCAGGCCATGCGTGGGGTGCGCCCGGAGGAAGATGTGAAGCAAATGGCCGTCTTCCTTGCCCTGACCAGACTTGCGGGCACGTTGTTGGCCCAGGCCCTCTTTGTTCCCGGGGCACTGGTGATCCGCTTTGTGGCCGAACTGATTACCTGATCCAGTTCTTGGGGGTGTACTTTTTGGACAGCGCCTTGGAAAGAGCCCGCCAGCGGATTGAGGAGCTGCGCCGGGAAATTGAATACCACAATTACCGTTACTATGTGCTGGACGACCCGGTAATTTCCGACGAGCGCTACGACGCGTTGATGCGGGAACTGATCAAACTGGAAAGCAAATACCCGTCCCTGGTCACCCCGGATTCACCCAACCAGCGGGTGGGGGGACAACCCCGGGAAGGTTTTGCCACCGTGCGCCACCGTACCCCCATGCTCAGCCTGGCCAACGCTTTCGATGAGGGAGAGTTGCGGGATTTTGACCGCCGGGTGCGTTCCGCCCTGCCCGGGGAACCGGTGGAATATGTGGTGGAGCTGAAAATAGACGGGCTGGCCGTTTCCCTGCGCTATGAAAACGGCCTGCTGGTTACCGGGGCCACCCGGGGGGATGGGGAGACCGGCGAGGACATAACCGCCAACTTGAAAACCATCCGGGCCGTCCCCCTGCGCCTGCGCCGCCCCGTTCCCCTGCTGGAAGTGCGGGGTGAAGTCTACATGTCCAAAGAGGCCTTTATGCGTCTAAATGAAAGCCGGGAAGAAGCGGGCGAGCCCCTCTTTGCCAACCCGCGCAACGCCGCTGCGGGCAGCCTGCGCCAGCTGGACCCGGCCGTAACAGCCTCCCGGCAACTGAGCATCTTTGTCTACGGGATCGGGGAGATCGAGGGGGTTAGTGTAAATACCCATGCCGAAACCCTGGCCCTGCTCAAGGAGCTGGGCTTTCCCGTCAATCCCCATCACCGCCTTTTGCCCGATATCCAGGCGGTGATTGATTACTGCAACCGGTGGCAGGAAGAGCGCTTTAACCTCCCCTATGTCATTGACGGCCTGGTCATTAAAGTCAACTCCCTGGATCAGCAGGCCCGGCTCGGTGCCACCATGAAGAGCCCCCGCTGGGCCATTGCCTTCAAGTTTCCAGCCGAACAGGCCAAAACTAAAGTGCGGGACATTATCCTGCGGGTGGGGCGTACCGGAGTCCTGACTCCCACCGCCATTTTAGAACCGGTCCGCCTGGCCGGCACCACCGTCAGCCGGGCCACCCTGCATAACGAGGACATAATCAAGGAGAAGGACATCCGGATCGGGGACACGGTAATTGTACAAAAGGCCGGCGATGTTATTCCGGAAGTGGTCGCGGTAATCCCGGAAGAGCGCACCGGAGACGAAAAACCCTTTGTCATGCCCCGCCGCTGTCCCGAATGCGGCGCGGAGGCTGTCCGTCCCCCGGGAGAAGCGGGAACCCGCTGCACCAACATCGCCTGCCCGGCCCGGCTGCGGGAGGGATTGATCCACTTTGCTTCCCGCAATGCCATGGATATTGCCGGCCTGGGGCCGGCGGTAATCGGCCAGTTGCTGTCAGCGGGACTCGTGCGGGATCCGGCAGATCTTTACACCCTGCGCCTGGAGGACCTGGTACCCCTGGAGCGCCTGGGCAAAAAATCGGCCCAGAACCTCCTGGAGGCCATTGAAAAAAGCAAGTCCAACCCCCTGTACCGCCTGATTTTTGCCCTGGGCATCCGGCACGTGGGGGAAAGGGCCGCGCGCATTTTAGCCCAGCGCTTCGGTTTCCTGGACCGGCTCTCCCGGGCCACTTATGAAGAACTGGTAGCAATTCCGGAAATCGGCCCCAAGATTGCCGAAAGCGTGATAACCTTTTTTGCCCAGGAACAAAACCGCCGGGTGCTGGAAAAACTTGCCGCCGCCGGTGTTAATACCCGGGAAGAGGCAGAAGAAGAGCCCGGCGACAAACCCCTGGCGGGCAAAGTTTTCGTCCTCACCGGCAGCCTTGCGCATTTCACCCGGCAGGAGGCCCAGGAACTGATTGAGCGCCTGGGCGGGCGCGTGAGCTCCAGTGTGAGCAGGAAAACCGATTATGTGGTGGTAGGGGAAAATCCCGGCAGCAAATACGACAGGGCCCTGGCCCTGGGCATCCCCATCCTGCGGGAAGAAGACTTTCGCCGGCTGGTGGGGCAGTGAAAGTTGCAACCTCCCCCATGGAGCGCTATAATATTGTCATTTAAAGTCTTGAAAGTAAGGAAGGTGCTGGTATGATAACCATCAAGGACGTGGAGCATGTAGCCCTTCTGGCCCGCCTGGAATTGAGCGAAGAAGAAAAGCAAATGTACACCAAACAGTTGAACGCCATCCTGGAATACGCCCAGATGCTCAACGAACTGAACACCGACGACATCCCGCCCACCGCCCACGTGCTGCCCCTGAAAAACGTCTGGCGGGAAGATGAAGTGGGTGAACACCTGCCGCCCGAAGAGGTACTGGCCAACGCCCCGGAAAGGGAAGGCCAATTCTTCAAAGTGCCGCGGATAGTTTAAGGAGGGAATTTTGTTGGAGCTGTACTACCTCACCGCCCACGAACTGCACGATTTGCTCGTCAAAAAGGAAATCAGCGCCGAGGAAATTTGCCGCGCAGTTTTTGACCGTATTGATGCCGTAGAAGACAAAATCAAAGCCTATGTCACCCTGACCAGGGACAGGGCCTTTGCCCGGGCACGGGAGATCGACCGTAAAATTGCCGCCGGGGAAGAAGTCCCACCCCTGGCCGGCATTCCGGTAGCCATCAAGGACAACATGTGCACCCGCGGTGTACGCACCACCTGCTCCTCGAAAATTCTCTACAACTTTGTGCCCCCCTACAACGCCACGGTGGTGGAAAAGCTGGAGGCCGCCGGCACAGTAATGGTGGGCAAGACAAATATGGACGAGTTTGCCATGGGTTCTTCCACGGAAAACTCGGGCTATTTTGTGACCGCCAACCCCTGGGATCCGGATAGGGTACCCGGCGGGTCAAGCGGCGGCTCCGCCGCGGCGGTAGCGGCAGGGGAAACCATTACCGCCCTGGGTTCCGATACGGGCGGCTCCATCCGCCAGCCGGCGGCGTTTTGCGGGGTGGTGGGATTAAAACCCACCTACGGGGCCGTTTCCCGCTACGGGCTGGTGGCCTTTGCCTCCTCCCTGGATCAAATCGGGCCCTTTACCCGGGATGTCACCGACTGTGCCCTCATGTTAAACGCCATTTGCGGGCACGATCCCCTGGATTCCACCTCGGCGCCAGGGGACATCCCCGACTTCACATCCTGCTTGAGGGATGACGTGAAGGGCCTGAAAATCGGCGTACCCCGGGAATACATGGGGGAGGGCATTGACCCCGCCGTAAAGGAGATCATTGGACAGGCCACCGGGTTGCTGGCCTCCCTGGGGGCGGAAATTGAAGAAACCAGTTTGCCCCACAGCCGTTACGCCCTGCCCACTTATTATTTAATTGCCCCGGCAGAAGCCAGCTCCAACCTGGCCCGTTATGACGGCGTCCGTTACGGCTACCGGGCGGAGGACGCCCGGGATGTGGTGGACATGTTCATGAAGACACGCAGCCAGGGCTTCGGCCAGGAAGTAAAACGGCGCATTATGCTGGGCACGTACGCCCTGTCCGCAGGCTACTACGACGCCTACTACTTAAAGGCCTTGAAGGTGCGCACCTTAATCAAGCAGGATTTTGACCGGGCCTTCGAAAAATTTGATGTGCTCCTGGCTCCCACCGCCCCGTCCCCGGCCTTCAAGCGGGGAGAGAAGACCGGCGACCCCCTTCAGATGTACATGTCCGACATCTGCACCCTGGCGGTAAACCTGGCCGGTATGCCCGGAATATCCATCCCGGCGGGGTTTGTGGATGGGTTACCCGTGGGCATGCAGTTAATTGGCAGGCCATTTGGCGAGGGCACCCTCTTGCGGGTGGCCTACACCTTCGAGCAACACACGGATTATCACCGGCGCCGGCCGTCTTTATAGGGAGGGAAGCAAGCTTTGACTGAATACGAAACCATCATCGGCCTGGAAGTGCACGTGGAATTAAAAACAAAAAGCAAGATCTTTTGCCCGTCCACCACGGAATTCGGGGGGGACCCCAATACCCACGTTTGCCCCGTTTGCCTGGGGTTGCCGGGGGTGCTGCCGGTTTTAAATAAAAAGGTGCTGGAATACGCCATCCGGGCTGCTCTAGCCCTGAACTGCGAAATTGCCGAATACTCCAAGTTCGACCGCAAAAACTACTATTACCCGGATCTGCCCAAAAATTACCAGATATCCCAGTACGACCTGCCCCTGGCCAGAAACGGCTACCTGAACATTGAAGTGAACGGGCAAACCAAGCGCATCGGGATCACCCGCATACACATGGAGGAGGATGCGGGCAAGCTGATCCACCAGGGCACCATTGCCACCTCCCCCTATTCCCTGGTAGACTACAACCGCACCGGGGTGCCGCTCATTGAAATCGTCTCCGAGCCGGATATGCGTTCCCCCGAGGAGGCCCGGGCTTACCTGGAAAAATTGAAGGCCATCATCCAGTACACCGGAGTTTCCGACTGCAAAATGGAGGAAGGGTCTCTACGCTGCGATGCCAACGTTTCCGTACGCCCCAGGGGGAGCCGGGAATTCGGCACGAAAACGGAAATTAAAAACATGAACTCCTTTAAAGCGCTGCAGCGGGCCCTGGCCTACGAAGTAGAGCGGCAAATTGCCGTGCTCCAGGAAGGCGGCCGCATCGTCCAGGAGACCCGCACCTGGGATGAAAACAAAGGGGTAACCCTGCCCATGCGCAGCAAGGAGGAAGCCCACGATTACCGCTATTTCCCCGAGCCGGACCTGGTACCCCTGGTGATTGACCGGCGGTGGGTGGAGGAAATCCGGGCCACACTCCCCGAGCTTCCCGACGAACGGCGCAACCGCTACATCAAGCGCTACGATCTCCCGGCCTACGATGCCACCGTGCTTACGGCCACCAAGGAAATGGCCGATTACTTTGAGGAGTGTGTAGCCCTTTATCCCAACGCCAAGGCGGTCAGCAACTGGATGATGGGGGACCTCTCGCGCCTGTTAAATGCCCATAACATGGACATTACCCGGTGCAAGGTATCGCCCCGGCAGCTGACCGACATGCTCAAGCTGATGGACAGGGGCACCATCAGCGGAAAGATTGCCAAAACGGTCTTCGAAGAGATGTTTGCCACCGGCAAGGATCCGGAACAGATTGTGCAGGAAAAGGGGCTCGTGCAGATTACCGATGAGGGGGCCATTGCCGCCGTAGTGGAGGAAGTGCTGGCCGGCAACGCCAAGGTGGTGGAGGATTATCTGAAAGGAAAGGACAGGGCCTTCGGCTTCCTGGTGGGCCAGGTAATGAAGGCCACCCGGGGCAAAGCCAACCCGGAGCTGGTCAACCGCCTGCTCAAGGAAAAACTCCATTCCAGTTAAAGGCTCACCCTGATGGTAAGGGGCGGGTGAAAACCCGCCCCAATCTAGACCTTTACTGCTTGCCCGTCCGATACCGGTTTCATGGGCGGCTTGGTGACGAAGCTGAGGATGGCGGCCACCACCAGCAGGGCGGCAGAGATCAGGTAGCTGGCATTGTAGCCGCCGGTAAGGTCTGCCGCCCGCCCCGCAATGATTGGCCCGATGAGGGCACCGGCACCCCAGGCGGTAAAGACCAGGCCGTAGTTGATACCGGCATTCTTCAACCCGAAGTAGTCGTAAGTAGCCGAGGGGAAGAGGGAAAGGTTGGCCCCGTAAGCTATCCCGGTGAGAACCGAACCAATAAAGAGGGTTGCCGCACTCTCGTAGGAGGCAAACAGCAGCATGTTGGCCGCTTGAATGGCAAACACCAAAAGCATGGTGTTGGTCCGGCCCAGCCGGTCGCTCAACCATCCGGCCAGTACGCGCCCGCCGGCATTGGCTACGGCCAGCACCGCCACAAACACGAAGCCCCAGTTGATTCCCCCCTGGATCTGGGCAATCTTGGCCAGGTGGCCGATGACCAGCAACCCCGCCGAAGCGGCAAAGCAGAACATCAGCCAGAGCAGGTAAAACTGGGGTGTGGCCAGCATCTCGCGGGGGCTGAAGTCATACTTGGAGCTGGCGGCGGTGGCCGCCCTGGTGGCGGGAGGCTGGCCGCCGTAAGGCACATAACCCGGCGGCGGGAAGGCAAGTACCTGGGCCAGGATGACAATAACGGCTAAGAATATGATTCCTTCGTAGATAAAGGTTCGGGAAATACCGTAATTAGCCAGGAAATACTTTGTCATGGGGGCGGTATAAACCGAAGCCAGGCCGAAGCCGGCCACCACCAGACCGGCAATCAGTCCCTTCTTATGGGGCTGGAACCATTTCACCGCTGCCGGTGTGGGAGCGCCATATCCAAACCCCAGGGCCGCACCAACGATTAGCCCAAAACCGATAGTAATGCCTGCCAGGGACTGGGTAACTCCCGAGATGATCATACCCGCACCGGCCAGGATACCACCTATGGTGGCCACCAGCCGGGGGCCGAATTTATCCACCATACGCCCCGCCGGAACCATGAACAGGGCAAACATCACACAGGCCAGGGTATATGGAAACTGAGACTGGGTTTTGGTCCAATGCAACTGATCAATGAGGGCCGCGGCAAAAACACTCCAGGTGTACAATACACCCAGGGCCAGATTTATACCCATGCCGGCAAGGGGAACCGACCAGGCCCGGGCCAAACTGGGCTGGTTGGGCTGATTCATGGGATACACCTCCGGTCATATTTGGTTTAAACCCACTTGTTACTGCACTGTCTTTTAAATACGATGGGAGTTTCTGCTGGTCATGGCATCCCTCCCCGGGGCATCCCTCCGCCATTTTTATTGTATTTCATTTAACCTTGTAAGAATATAAATTTTCCGGCAAAAGACAAAACCATCGACTAAATGGCTTCGCTTTCGCTCAGAGAAAGCAAAAGGGCCCCCACCTGCCGGCGGTTTTTCTATCCGCAGCCGGATTTTGACCGCTGGGTGCCCGAGAATGGCCACCGGGAGGAAGCACCCGGGTGAGCGTGGGCCAGTCTAAATAATGCTTTTCAGTTAGCCAATTTCATGGTATTATTAAAGCTGTATATTTTTGTGTCGCAATTTGCTACGGGCCTTCGGGAAAAGGACACAACAAGGGGTGAAAAAATGAGTGAAAAACTGACTGAAAAAGAAACCGGGAAAAACGAGCAAAGGAAAATTATTATCGTGGATACCACCCTGCGGGATGGCGAGCAGACGGCAGGAGTGGTCTTTGCCAACCGGGAGAAGGTACGCATAGCCAAGTTTTTAGATGAAATTGGCGTGCACCAAATCGAAGCAGGCATCCCAGTAATGGGCGGCGATGAAATGGAAGCCATTAAGGAAATTTGCAGGGCGGGCCTTAAAGCCAGCATTATGGGGTGGAACCGCCCGGTAATCAAAGATATCGAAGCCTCCCTGGCCTGCGGGGTAGATGCCGTGGCCATTTCTATTTCTACCTCGGATATCCACATTAAATATAAGCTGCAAACCAGCCGGGAATGGGTGCTGGAGCAAATGGTCAAGGCCGTGGAGTTTTCCAAGAAAGAAGGCATGTATATCTCGGTTAACGCCGAAGACGCCTCCCGCACCGACATGGATTTCCTGATCCAGTTTGCCAGGGCGGCCAAGGAGGCCGGTGCCGACCGGTTGCGCTACTGCGATACCGTGGGTATTCTGGATCCCTTCACCACCTACGAGCGCATTCAAACCATCCTTAAACATGTGGACATAGATATTGAGATGCATACCCATAACGACTTCGGTATGGCCACAGCCAACGCCCTGGCCGGCGTCAGGGCCGGTGCTACTCACGTGGGGGTGACCGTGATCGGCCTGGGTGAGCGGGCAGGAAACGCCGCCCTGGAGGAAGTGGTCATGGCCTTGAAACACTTGATGGGCATTGTTCTGGGATTCAAGACCGAGATGTTCCGGGAAATTGCCGAGTACGTGTCCCGGGCTTCCGGCCGGGAGCTGCCGGCCTGGAAGGCCATTGTGGGCTCCAATATGTTTGCCCATGAATCGGGTATCCACGCTGATGGCGCCCTGAAGAACCCGAAGACATACGAGGCCTTCCATCCGGAAGAGGTGGGCCTGGAGCGCCAGATCGTGATCGGCAAACATTCCGGAACCGCCGCCCTGAAGGCCAAGTTTGCCGAATATGGGATCCATCTGAGCGAATTCCGGGCCCAGGAGCTGCTGGCCAAAGTACGTGCTTACTGTGTAGCCTTAAAGCGGCCGCTCTTCGACAAGGAGCTCATGTATATCTACGAAGACTATTTTGGAAAGAAGTGAATCCGCTTTGGGTCAGACCATCATTGAAAAAATTCTTTCCAGTCACAGCGGTCAGGAGGTCTATGCCAACGATATTGTGGTGGCCCGGGTTGACTTCATCATGGGTCAGGACGGTACCTCCCCCCTGGCCATCCGGGCCTTCGAGGAAATGGGGGGTTCAAAGGTCTTTGATCCCGACCGGGTTGCCCTTGTTATCGATCACAGTGCCCCGAGCCCCAATGAAGGGGTATCGGCTTTGCACCAGTTGATGCGCCGGTTCGCCCGGGAAAAGGGCATTCATCTTTACGACATTGGAGAAGGTGTCTGTCACCAGGTGGTGCCGGAAAGCGGGCGGGTGGGTCCCGGAACCCTGGTCATTGGTGCCGATTCCCATACCTGCACCTACGGGGCGCTCAATGCCTTTTCCACAGGCGTGGGTTCCACCGATCTGGCCGGTGCCCTGATTTCGGGGCAGATGTGGTTTAAAGTGCCTGAAACCTTCAAGTTTGTCTGTCACGGTACCCTGCCCCGGGGGGTTTACGCCAAAGATCTTATTCTGTATCTCATCGGTGATGTAACAGCCGACGGCGCCACTTACATGGCGGCGGAATACACCGGTGAAGCTATAGCCGGCCTGTCCATGGACGGGCGTTTTACCATTGCCAACATGGCCATTGAAATGGGGGCCAAGGCGGGTTTAATGGAAGCCGACGAAAAAACCTTCGCCTGGCTGGCCCGGTTTACCCGCCGGCAGTTCATCCCCGTAAGCCCGGATCCTGATGCCCGTTATGCCCGGATCAAGGAATATGACGTATCAAACCTGGAACCCCAGGTGGCCCGGCCCCACCGGGTAGATAACGTCTGCCCGGTGGCGGAGGTGGCCGGAACCCCCATCCAGCAGGCGGTGATCGGCACCTGCACCAACGGGCGGCTGGAGGATTTACGCATCGCAGCCCAAATTCTGGCCGGAAAGCGCATCCACCGGGACGTTCGCCTGATTGTCGCACCCGCTTCCAAGCGCATTTACCTGCAGGCCATGCAGGAAGGAATCATCCAGACCCTGGTGGAAAGCGGTGCCGCCGTGGTTACCCCCGGCTGCGGGCCCTGCGTGGGCACCCATAACGGCGTGCCTTCCGATGGGGAGAATGTAATCTCCACGGCCAACCGGAACTTTAAAGGCCGCATGGGCAACAGCAAAGCTTTTATTTACCTGGCCTCCCCGGCCACGGTGGCAGCCTCGGCCCTCACCGGACGGATCACCGACCCGCGGGAGTTTTTGGGTTAAACTGAACATAAAGTAGGTGACGGGATGCTTTTACAGGGAAAGGCCCATAAATTTGGCAATGACGTAAATACCGACTACATCATTTCGGGTAAGTATAAATTTAAAACCCTGGACATGCAGGAACTGGCCAAACATGTCATGGAGGACCTGGACCCTGACTTTTACCGGAAGATTAACGCGGGCGATTTCATCGTGGCCGGCCGTAATTTTGGCTGCGGCTCATCCCGGGAACAGGCCCCCCTGGCCATTAAACACGCCCGCATTTCCGCCGTGCTGGCCAAATCCTTTGCCCGCATTTTTTACCGCAACGCCATCAATACGGGGCTGCCCGTAGTGGAATGCGACACCGACCAGATCGACCCGGGGGATGAGCTGGTTGTGGACCTAAGCACCGGCGTGATTACCAACAAAACGAAAGGCCTAACCATTGCGGCCAAACCCCTCCCCCCGGTGATGATTAAAATCCTCAACGATGGCGGCCTGGTGGCCCACTTCCGGAAATACGGCGGTTTTAATTTCGATTAGGCAAGCATTAGGAGGAATTAAGCGGTGGCACATAAAGTAACCCTGATCCCCGGTGACGGCGTGGGCCCGGAAATTGCCCAGGCCGCCCGCCGGGTTATCGATGCCAGCGGTGCAAATATTGAATGGGAAGTGGTAGAAGCCGGGGAAGCATTGATCCCCAGGTACGGCACTCCTCTACCCGGGCATGTACTGGATTCCATCCACCGGAACCGGGTAGCCTTAAAGGGACCCATTACCACCCCGGTGGGAGGAGGCTTTCGCAGCGTAAACGTTACCCTGCGCCAGGAATTAAACCTTTACGCCAACGTGCGCCCGGCCCGCACCCTGCCTGGAATAGTCACCTGTTACCAGAACGTGGACCTGGTGGTGGTAAGGGAAAATACGGAAGACCTTTATGCGGGCATTGAACACCGGGTGGGCCCGGATGCGGCCGAAAGCATCAAAATCATCACCCGCCAGGCCTCGGAGCGCATTGCACGCTTTGCCTTCGAGCTGGCTCGAAAACAGGGGCGCAAAAAAGTCACCGCCGTACATAAGGCCAATATCATGAAGCTCACCGATGGCCTGTTTTTGGAATGCGCCCGGCAGGTGGCCCGGGAATACCCGGATATTTTCTTTGAAGACATGATCGTCGACGCCATGTGCATGAAACTGGTACAGGCCCCGGAAAACTACGATGTCCTGGTGCTCCCCAACCTGTACGGGGATATCGTCAGCGACCTCTGCGCCGGCCTGGTGGGCGGCCTGGGTGTCGCCCCGGGAGCAAACATCGGCCACGAGGTAGCGGTCTTTGAGCCGGTTCACGGCAGCGCCCCCAAACATGCCGGCAAGAACCGCATTAACCCCCTGGCCATGATTTTGTCAGGCATAATGATGCTGCAGCACCTGGGGGAAGATGAGGCGGCCAACCGCATATACGAGGCCGTGCTGGCCGTACTGCGGGAGGGCCAGGCCCTGACCTACGACCTGGGAGGCAATGCCGGTACCAGTGACATGGCCGATGCAATTATAAGTAAAATGCATGCTTAAAATGCAGGGTACTGCACTTTAAGGACATTAAGGAAGCTGAAAAAGCCCGCCGGAGCCGGAAACACTGGCCCCTGGCGGGCTTTTTTTTCCATTGCTGGCCTCCGCCGAAGATGGGCATCAGTACCTGCAGAAGAGCCTAAAAGTTATGTGCATAAAAAAGGTCAGCCGGCATAATAATAAGCCTGTGGCCTGATTTCGCTTACCGTTACAGCCAGGAGGTGATGTTGTTTGGCGCATCCAAGCAATTTCGGGGAAGGTGAGGGGCGGCTGAAAGCCATGCACGACGCCGGCTTCCCTGGAGGAGTTGTGGTCGATCCCACACCGATCACAGCCTACGATGAGATCACCGTATTTTACAACGGATTGCTGGCCCAAAGCGGCGCCGAACAGGTTTACCTGCACGTGGGATTCGGGGACCCCCGGAACTGGCACAACGTCCAGGATTTGCGGATGTCCCGCACGGGATGGGGTTTTGTCAAAACGCTGGAAATGCCCGACGAAAGTCGCTTCAACTTCTGTTTCCGGGACAACGCCTATAACTGGGATAACAATAACGGGCTCAACTGGAGTTTCGAAATCCATAACGGCCAGCGCCGGATTTAAAATTTCCAGGGAAGCTTTATGGTCACCACTGGCTTTAAAGCACAGCTTGCCATTTGCCTCTTAAATCCCTACCGCCAGGGCCCGGTAGGGATTTCACTTTAGGGTAAAAGCCAAAAAACGGAGCAGGGAGGGAAAAACTTTTTGCGCATCCTGATGCTTTCATGGGAATACCCGCCTAAATCCGTAGGGGGACTGGCCCAGCACGTCTACGACCTGTCCTGCGCCCTGGTGGGAATTGGAGAGGAGGTACACGTGCTCACCTGCGGGGCACCCGGTATTCCCGATTACGAGCAAGTAAAAGGCGTACACGTCCACCGCTTTCATACCTACCAGATATCTGCCCCCCATTTTGTCACCTGGGTTGCCCAACTGAACATAGCCATGCTGGAACGGGCCATCCCGCTCTTCTCCGAATTGGGAGGGGTACATATCATCCATGCCCATGACTGGCTGGTGGCATATGCGGCCCGGGCCCTAAAACACGCCTGGCGCCTGCCCCTGGTAGCCACCATTCATGCCACCGAATACGGCCGCAACTGTGGTTTACATAATGATATCCAGCGACATATTAGTGACATTGAATGGTGGCTGACGTACGAGGCCTGGAAAGTGATCTGCTGCAGCCAGTACATGAAAAATGAGGTGCATCACGTCTTTCAAGTGCCGGATGATAAGATCGAGGTCATCGTCAACGGGGTTAATCCGGCCAATTTTGCCACCCGCACCATACGGGTAACCAGGGACCAGTTCGCCGCGCCCGACGAACGCATCGTTTTTTATGTGGGACGGCTGGTGCGGGAAAAGGGTGTCCAAGTCCTTTTAGACGCCGCCCCGCAAATTCTAGCCCGGCATCCCCAGACCAAATTTATTATTGCGGGCAAAGGCCCTTACGCGGAAGAACTGCACCGCCAGGCCGCCAGCCTGGGCATTGCCCAGCGGGTTTATTTTACCGGGTATATAGATGACGAGGTACGGAACACCCTGTACAGTTGGGCCGATGTAGCCGTCTTTCCCAGCCTGTACGAACCCTTTGGCATTGTCGCCCTGGAAGGTATGGCCGCCCGGACTCCGGTGGTTGTGGCGGATACCGGCGGCTTAAGTGAAATTGTGGAACATGGAGTGGACGGTTTAAAGTTTTACCCCGGCAACAGCCGTTCGCTGGCCGATATGATCGTCTGGCTGTTACAGGACCGCCGGCTGGCCCAGAACCTGTGCCAGCGGGCTTTTCGCAAGGTGCAGGAAAAGTTCAACTGGCATGATATTGCCCTTGCCACCAGGCGGGTTTACCGGCAGGTGTGGAATGAATACCGCCACGTTCCATGGTACAGCCCGTACATGCGTAGCAACCGTCTGTTCACCCGCATGTCCAAAATCTTCGCCCGGGCCTAACCCGGGTTTTTAGTCCAGAACAGGAGGGATTAAATGAAAGCAATCATTATGGCCGGGGGAGAGGGTTCCCGCCTGCGCCCCCTCACCTGCAACCGCCCCAAGCCCATGGTGCCGGTAGCCAACCGGCCCATGATGTCTCACATTGTGGAACTGCTGAAAGCCCACGGTTTTACCGACGTGGCGGTAACCCTGCAATACATACCGGAAGCGATCCGGGATTATTTCGGAAACGGCGCCCGGCACGGGATTAACATGCAGTACTTCATCGAGGAAACCCCCCTGGGCACCGCGGGCAGTGTAAAGAATGCCCGGGAGTTTCTGGATGAAACTTTTCTGGTGATCAGTGGAGACGCCCTTACGGACCTGGATCTATCCCGGGCCGTTGAATTTCACCGCCGGCAGGGAGCCATGGCCACCCTGGTGCTCACCCGGGTGAGCTGTCCCCTGGAGTACGGTGTGGTTATCACCAGACCCGACGGGCTTATCACCCAGTTTCTAGAAAAACCTGCCTGGGGTGAAGTCTTCAGTGATACGGTAAACACAGGCATCTACGTGCTGGAACCGGAAGTCCTGGAATATATCGAACCCGGCCGCATGGTCGACTTCAGCAAGGACCTCTTTCCTCTACTGTTGCGGGAGAAAAAGCCGCTGTTCGGCGTGGTGCTGCCGGGCTACTGGTGCGACATAGGCAACTTGCAGCAATACTTACAGGCCCATCAGGACGTTCTATCGGGCCGGGTGAAAATTACCATTCCGGGCCGGGAAATTCAACCGGGAGTTTGGGTGGGTGACGGAGCGGATATCAGTACCGGCGCCCACATTACCGGTCCGGTCCTGATTGGAGGCGGGTGTTACATCGGTCCCGGCGCGAAGATAGATCCGTTCAGCGTCCTTGGAGAAGGTTGTTTAATCCAGGAACGGGCCTCCATCAAGCGCAGCGTTCTGTGGAACAACGTATATGCGGGGCCGGGGGCGGCCTTAAGGGGGGCCATCGTAGCCAGCCGCGTGCAGGTGCAGGCGCACGCGGCAGTATATGAAGGAGCCGTCATTGGCAGTGACTCGGTGATCCAGGAAAGAAGCATAATCAAACCAGGCGTGAAGTTATGGCCCCATAAACTGGTGGAAAACGGTACCGTTGTCCAAAACAGCCTGGTCTGGGGTACCAGGTATCCGAAGAAAATTTTCGGGCTTGAAGGGATAAGCGGCCTGGTCAATGTGGAATTAACTCCGGAATTTGCCTGCCGGGTAGGAGCGACCTTTGCCTCGGCCATGGGCAGCCGGGGGGTGCGCCTGGCTGTAAGCAGCGATGCCTGCCCGGCTTCCCGGATGATTAAAAGCGCCCTGACCTGCGGGTTGCAGTCGGCCGGCGCACAGGTGGTGGACCTGGGTACCGGTATTACCCCCATGCAGCGTTTTGCCGTGCGCCATCTGGCGCTGGCCGGAGGGGTACATGTACGGCTATCTCCCCACCGCTCCGACCATGTGACCATGATTTTTATCAACGGCAAGGGCGGGAACATTTCCCGCAACGTCGAGCGAAAGGTGGAGAACCTGCTCATGCGCGAAGACTTCCACCGGGTTGAACCGCAGGCCATCCTTCCCCCGGAGTTTGTTCCCGGCGTTCCCGAAAGTTACATCGAAGCCCTGATGCGGGATCTCGACCCGGCAGCGCTGGAGAAAGCGCGATTCCGGCTGGTGGTAGCCTACGACCGGGATAATTTGGGCCCCTTCCTGGAACATCTGACCGGAAGATTGGGCGTTATAGTGGAAAACCTGGACCTTCCGGCAGGCACCCATTCCACTGCCTGGCGGAATTACCAGGAAGTGTTGCCCCTCTTGGGCCGGCGGGTGCGGGAAACGGGTGCTTCGGCCGGGGCGCTCCTGGATGCCAGCGGCGACCGGCTGGTGCTGGTGGATGAACGGGGGCGGGTAATCCAGGATAACCTGCTTACCGCCCTGATCGCGCTTATCATCCTCCGGGCCCGGGGAGGACCGGTGGTAGTCCCGGTTACGGCCCCGCGGGCCATTGATACCCTTGCCGAAAAGTACCGGGGACGGGTGGTACGCACCAAGACGGCCGTCCAGGACTTTGTGGAAAAAGTGCTGGGACAAGATGAGTTCCAGTTCCTCCTGAATTTTGATGCCCTGGGGGCGCTTATCCGCATCCTGGAGTTTGCCGCCAAAAACGGGCTTACCCTCGGTAAGCTGGTAGATGAAATACCCACCTTTTTTATGGACCAGAAGGAGGTGCCCGTGCCCTGGGAGGCTAAAGGCCGGGTGATCCGGCGGTTGATTGAAGATCCCCCCACCGCACAACTGGAATTGCTGGATGGTGTCAAGGTTTTTCACCCCCAGGGATGGGCGCTGGTCCTGCCGGACCCCGACGAACCGGTTTGCCGGGTATTCACCGAGGGAGCATCCATGGAAATCGCCCGGTCCTTGAGTGATTTTTACATTGATAAAATAAGTCAAATTGCTTCTGCCGAAGCTACCGGTTAAAAAAGCTCCCCGTGAGAAACGGGGAGCTTTTTTAACCGGCTGCCATCAGCTCCTTTTCTTTAGAACGATACCAGGAGTAATCCATATCGGGGAAAATATTATTGGTGTGTTCCAGCCAGGACAACCAGCCCTCGTCGATATGCCGCCCTTTGATTTCATCGTAAAGCCGCAGGAAATTTGACAAGTGGCCTTTGGTGCGCCTTACCGCATAATCGACCATGGTGCCTGTGCTCATGATGAAAGCCCAGTCACTGCTCTGGGCCAGGAGCAACTCCCGGGCCGCCTGATTTAAAGCCCGGCGCAGGAGCCCCTGCGCATCGATATGGGTATTGGCCAGTTCAACCATCCTGGAGGCGGCCAGGTGTAGGTGACGGTAAATCCAATCGTTGGCCTGGCAGAGCCAGACTTCATTATATCCCTTGTTCCCCCAGCTCGAAGGACAGGGCCTGGCCACCTGGTTGCAGGGAAAGCGCTGCAGGTAATCGCTGGGGGTAACCAGTTCCACCGTATCCTGGTCAAAATGAATTTTGCGGATGAGAAATTCCAGCCACATGGGACCTTCAAACCACCAGTGGCCAAAAAGTTCGGCATCATAGGGAGCGACAATAATGGGCGGCCTGTCCATGTGCCGGCAGAGGTACTTGATCTGCAGTTCCCGGTTGAACATAAAGTTTCCGGCATGGATGGCGGCCTTTTCCCTGGCCCAGGCCGGCACATAAGGTTCTTTATGGTTTGTCCGCCCGGTGATGCGGTAATATTTAATTCCGGTGTGCACGCGGATGCCGTCGGGGTGGATATACGGCTTGATGTAATCATAGTCCAGGTCGAAACCAATATCCCGGTAAAACTCCCGGTAATCAAAATCCCCGGGGTAACCTTCCTGGGCACTCCACACCTGCTTGGAAGACTCCACATCCCGGCCAAAGACGGCCACCCCCGAAGGACAGTAAATAGGGGCAAACACCCCGTAGCGGGGCCGGTGGGAGGCAAATAAGACCCCGTGGGTATCGGTAAAGAAAAAGCGAATACCGAACTCTTTGAGAATCTGATCAATACCCGGCCCGTAGGCACATTCAGGCAACCAGAGTCCCCGGGGGGGCACGCCAAAATGCCGGCGGTGCAGATCTACGGCCACGGCAATTTGTGCCCGCACCGCCTCGGGATTGACCATAAGCAGGGGCAGGTACCCGTGGGTGGCCGCACAGGTGATAATCTCCAGGCGACCTAAATCCTGAAAACGCCTGAACCCCTGGATCAGGTTGCGCCCGTAAGTGTGGTGGTAGGTATGGGCAATCTCCCGGAATAGCCCCTGGTACATCAGGGCCGTTTCGTGGAAGGGGCTGTTTTGCGTACGCTCCACTTCCTTATCGGCCAGTTCCATTAATTGTCCCAAATGGCGGGAATAGCGCTCCTGCAACAGGGGATCGGTAAGCATGGATACCAGGGGTGGCGACAGGGAAACGGTAAGGCGGAAAGGGATGCCGTCGGCCACCAGGCGTTCAAAGACATGCAAAAGGGGGATATAGGTTTCGGTAATGGCCTCGTAAAGCCATCTTTCTTCTAAAAAATGCTCATGCTCTGGATGGCGTACATAGGGTAGATGGGCGTGCAACACCAGCGCCAGGTATCCTTTGGCCACTTTAGCCAGCTCCTCCCTTACTCTTTAACCTCTACTTTGGGGCCTGCTACCGGCGGTCCAAAACCGGGAGAACTGATCCCCAGGGGAACCACGGCCGCCCGGCCGGCTACCTCCTGGATTAGTATGGGTGAACTGACACCAAACTGGAATTGATAGGAGCGATATACTCCCTCAATCCACATCCATTCTTCATCCAGGCATTCCGAAAGGCCTGACCTGGGGGTAGTGACCACATTGGACCGCAAAAGGGTGACAAAACGGCCATCGGGAAACATGCGGCCCAGGTCGACACAAAAGGAACGGTTGGGCTGGCCCACGGGGATATGCCAGTTATCCACCCCTTCCTGGACGTTGATATCCATATAGCTGTTGGCATTGTACCCGTTAAAAGTTACCCCTGTAACATCGTAAACCCTTAAAACCGGGCGGGTAGTATTCCACGCCCGGGGCCCGTAAGTGGCATTAAACTCTTCCTGCCGGGTGGCGGTTATTTCCCAGTATGCGTAGAGCCAGTAAGGATCCCGGACCAGAAGCACCAGACGATCCACCCCGTAGCGACAGGGCAGTTCGGGAACCGGCGGTGGGGATGGTTCGGCCTGCGGAGCAGGCAAGGCCAGTTCTTCCGCGACTTCCTCGGTAAAAAGGGGGGGGATAACTTTTTCCGCGGGCACCGGCCGGGGTGCCCGGCGCCGGGAAGGCCATAAAAAAATAACCAGAAACAGGACCACCAGGGCGATCCCGAAAAGAAGCGGAACTATCGCGCTCATGGAATACCCTCCTTTAAAAAATATAAATAACACCAGTTTCGGGGTGAGATAATTTAAGAAGTGTTAAAAAGCTTTTTTTATTATTGCCCCGGTGCCGGGATTTATGAACGAAAAATGAGTCCAGCCGGCATAAATTAACTTATTTAGAAAAATCAGGTAGATTTGCTTTCACAGCTTCTAGCGGGAGACACCCATATAGTGTGGGTGTATATGACCGGGAGCAATCGCGATCCCCGTTTCATCACGTACGGGTTGTCTTGAAAAAATAAAGGGATTAAGATAAAAATAAGTTTTTTACAAAGAGGTGGTCATGTTGTTTCAAAACCCAGACGATGCCGTTTTAAGGGAAATATTAAGTAAAAGCCGGTGCATTGCCGTGGTAGGTTTATCCGATAAACCGGAACGGGATAGTTACCGGGTGGCCCGTTACATGAAAGAACAGGGCTATGATATTATCCCGGTCAACCCCATGCTCCAGGAGGCCCTGGGTGAAAGGGCCTACCCGGAGCTCAGTGCTATACCCCATCCCGTGGACATAGTTAATGTTTTCAGGCGTGCAGAGGAAGTCCCGGCGATTATCGAAGCCGTACTAAAGCTTAACTTCCGGCCGACCATCTGGTTGCAACTGGGAGTGGTGCATCAGGAAGCGGCTGAAAAGGCACGGGCCCGTGGCCTGACAGTGGTTATGGACCGTTGTCTGATGGTGGAGCACCGGCGGCTGCTGGGAGGCGGCAACTGCTAATGCCGGCCCTGCACGGGACAACCCAACCGCAGGAAGAGCAGGACCGGGCTGCCCGGGCCAGTGAAATCCTGGCCATATTATCCAAAACCTACCCCGACGCCGGAACAGCACTGTGCTTTGGGACTCCCTTCCAGCTGCTGGTGGCGGCCATGCTTTCAGCTCAAACCACGGACCGGCAGGTCAATAAGATTACTGAACGGTTATTTAAACGCTACCGGGAACCCCGGGACTTTGCCCGGCTAAAACCCGAGGAGTTGGCCCGGGAAATCAAGGGCTGTGGATTGTATAAGAATAAAAGCAGGAATATCATTGCCACCAGCCGCATCCTGGTTGAAAAATACAACTCCCAGGTTCCCCAGAGCCTGGAGGAACTGGAGGGTCTTCCGGGAGTAGGTCGCAAGACTGCCAACGTAGTGCTTAATGTAGCCTTCGGTCGACCCGCCCTCCCGGTGGATACGCATGTCTTCCGGGTCAGTCACCGCCTGGGCCTGGCCCGGGGTAAGACTCCCCAAAAAACTGAGGAGGAACTACTGGCAATTATCCCGGAACACGCCCGCCGGGCCGCCCACCACCAGCTAATTGCCCACGGCCGTACCGTTTGCACCGCCCGCCGGCCCCGGTGCAACGCCTGCCCCGTGGCCCATCTTTGTCCAAGCCGCGACGGGCGAGAACCGCTAACAAGTGCTTGAAAAAGCTCCCGCCCGTTCGGGCGGGAGCCAAAAGGCTGCAATCTAATGTTGCTGGCTTGTCGTTGATACCGGTAAACGAGGATAGAACTTCTACTCAAAGGAGTCGATCCCAGTGCACATTGTTCTGGTTGAACCAGAAATTCCTGCCAACACCGGCAATATTGCCCGCACCTGTGCGGCCACCGGCAGCATTCTCCACCTGGTTCGCCCCCTGGGCTTCTCCACCGATGATAAGCATCTTAAACGGGCGGGCCTGGACTACTGGCATCTGGTGGAAATACACTACCACGATTCCTTTGAAGAAGTACGCCACCTGTATCCCCAACACCGTTTTTATTTCTTCAGCACCCGGGGCATACATTTATATAATGAGGTCAGATATGGAGCGGATGACTTTCTGGTCTTCGGCAAGGAAACGCAGGGACTGCCTGCGGAACTGCTGTCCGCCAACCGGGACTATACCCTGCGCATTCCCATGCGGGAGGGCACTACCCGCTCTCTAAACCTGGCCAACTCCGTAGCCCTGGTTCTGTACGAGGCCTTGCGCCAGCAGGGCTTTCCAGGGTTACGTTAACACAAACTTATGTAATTTCAAAAAATTATTGAAGGATTTCGGTGCCGTCAGAACGAATACTATTGTTTACACTCGGCTGTTTGCACTTGTTACCAGGGGTAATACCGGGAAAGGAGAAATCCATGGAGCTGACCGTCGAACAGCTACAACAAAAACTGGAAACCCAGGGCTACATTTGTGATCAGGACCTGGTGATTACCCTCTACCTGTCCTTAAAACTGGCCAAGCCCCTGCTGGTGGAGGGGGCCCCCGGGGTAGGCAAAACTGAGGTGGCCAAAGCCCTGGCCGGGGCTTTGAATACGGAGCTGATTCGCCTGCAGTGTTACGAGGGGCTGGACGAAAACCGGGCCCTTTACGAATGGAACTACCAGCGGCAGTTGCTAAAGATCGAAATCGCCAGAGGCAGTTGCGATCCTGCCGCCCTGGAAAAGGATCTTTTCGATGTGGAATATTTGCTGGAAAGACCGCTTTTAAAGGCCATCCGGGCCGAAAAACGAGTTGTTTTGTTAATTGATGAAATTGATAAAACCGACCCGGAATTCGAGGCCTTTTTATTTGAGCTGCTGTCCGATTTTCAGGTATCCATTCCCGAACTGGGCACACTCAAAGCGAAGCAAATCCCGGCGGTAGTTTTAACCAGCAATGGTGAAAGGGAATTATCCGACGGGTTAAAACGCCGGTGCGTCTATTTGTACATTGATTATCCTACGGTGGAAAAGGAAGTGCGCATTTTGCAGGTCAAAGTGCCCCAGGCCCGGGAGGAACTGGTGCGCCAGGTGGTCCGGGCGGTACACTTCATCAGGTCCCGCCTGAAGTTGAAAAAGAAACCGTCCATTGCCGAAACCCTGGACTGGACCCGGGCCCTGGTAGCCCTGCATGCCGATGCCCTGACGCCGGAAATCCTCGGGCAAACCCTGAGCCTTTTCCTGAAAAACCGTGATGACCAGGAAACGTTAAAAAGGGAGGTGGGATTAAGCGGACTGGTAGAGCAGATCCGGGGGGTAAAGGATGATTCGCCCGGCCCTGCCGGGGCCACCTGTCATTGCGGCCACCATCACCGTTAGCGGGGGGAGCACACATGGAAATTGATCCGGTCACCCGGGCAGTGACCCGGGTAGAAGGGCAGGGCGAAAATACCCTGCACCATAACCTGGTACGCTTCACCCATATCCTGCGCCACCTGGGGATCCGGGTAAGCATGGCCGAAGCCCTGGATGCTTACCAGGCCCTGGCGCTGGTTGACCTTATGTCCAGGGAACAGGTCAAGGCTGCCCTGGGGGCGGTGCTGGTAAAAAACGCCTCCGACAGGCAAATTTTTAACCTGGCCTTTGATCGCTTCTTTGTCCCCCCGGAGGAAAAAAAGCGGCGGCGCATGTTAAGAAAACAGCTGGAGGAAGAGGAACGGCAGCGTCTGGCAGATGCCCGGGAAAAATTAAACCAGGCCCTTTCTCCCTGGTCCACGGAAGTAAATTTTACCCCGGAGGAAATCCAAACTTTTGCCCGCATGCCAGCACGGGAACAAAGGCGTTTAACGGAGCTTATCCGCCAGATGCACGGCAATCCGGTGAACAACCCGGGACACCTGATCGCCCGGGTAATGCAATCAGCTCTCAACTACTGGCGCTACTACTTGCTGAAAACCCAGGGGGAAGAAGCCAGGCGTCAACTGGAGGCAGAGCTGACCGGGGAAACGGAAATGGATGACGTAATTGCCGGTGTGGCCGCAGATTTTTACCGGGACCCGGATGATCAGCTGCTCCACCAGGACATGCAGCAGGTTGCCGATGCCGATCTGGAAAAGTTTACCTTAGCCCTTGAGCGCCTGTCCACACACCTGGCCAACCGGCTTTCCCGCCGTTACCGGAAAAGCAACCGCCGGCAAAAACTGGATATGCGCAGGACGATTCGCCGGAACATTGCCTTCGGCGGGTCACCCCTTAAATTATGCTACCGGTCCCGCCGCCGGCACCGTCCCCGTCTGCTCCTCATCTGCGACGTGTCCGCTTCCATGGCCCGCTATGCCCGGTTTGTCCTCCAGTTTATCTATGGTTTAAGCAGTGCGGTACGAGATATCGAAAGCTTCGTCTTTTCCGAGGATCTAGAACGGGTTACCCCTTACTTCCGGCGGGATGATGGTTTTGTACCCGTAATGACCGAGCTTGTTAATGCCAGCCGGCAGTGGGGAAAAACCACCGACTTTAACGTAGCCCTGAAAACTTTTCACCGCCACTGGCGCCACCTGCTTACCGGCGATACCCTGGCAATCATAGTCAGTGACACAAAGACCGTTGCCCCCCAGGAAGCCGCTCGAGAGCTGGCCTCTTTACGGGAGCGGGTCCAGGAGATCCTGTGGCTCAACCCCGTTCCCAGCAAGCAATGGCCCTATTTACCAGGCGTTAATGCCTTCCTGCCTTATGTACGCATGTTTGAATGCTATTCCCTGCATCACCTGGAAGCAATCCTGCACCGGCAAATGCTGAAGTAAAAGGACGGTAAAAAATTCACCGGATCATGAAATAAGTTAATTAAAACGGTTCTGGCTACAGGTGGGGGAGGTGAAACCTTGGCGATCAACAAACTGGAAAGCACCGCCTTTTTAGGGGATGAGCTATCTATTTTTAACTCCGTACACAATATGGTCGTTGCCGTAGACTATCAGGGCCGCGTGATCATTTTTAACCCCACCAGCGAACGGATTTTTAATTACCCGGCAGAAAAGGCCCTGGGTCGCCCCATCAGGGAGGTCGTTCCTTTTACTGGTCTCCCCAAGGTGTTGCAGACGGGAAAACCCCACATCGGACGCAAATTTGTCGTAGGCAATGCCCTGTATGTGGTCAACCGCACACCCATAATCCGCAATAACACCATTGTGGGCGCCATTGGCGTGGCTCAAGAAATCACCGAGTTGCAACATCTGGCACAGGAACTGGAAGAAATCAAGGAAATAAACGGCCTCCTGGAAAATATTTTTCACAGCACACACGAAGGCTACATTGCCATCGATAATGACGGCCGGGTCCTGATGCTAAACGAGCCCATGGCGGAACTGCTGGGCGTTACCATCGAAACGGCCGTGGGCCGGCACATCCGTGAGGTGGCTCCCGACAGGCGGTTGTTCCAAATCCTCTGGATTGGTAAATTACAGTATGGGGAAGTGGTACGGATCCGGGGCAGGGAAACGGTAGTCATGCGGGTACCCCTTTATAACCGGGGCAAGATGGTGGGCACAGTGAGTAAAGTAATGTTCCATGATGTGGAACAGTTGCTGGCCCTGGCGAAAAAGATCAGTACCCAACGGCGAAATTTCTCCTACCCTTCCACAACGCAAAACGACAACCAGACCGCGCGTTACACCGTAGACAACCTGATCGGTGCCAGCAGGGATATGATCCGGCTCAAGGAAACCATCCGGCGGGTGGCCCAGGGACCTTCCACAGTGCTGATCCGGGGGGAAAGCGGCACAGGCAAAGAACTGGTAGCACATGCCCTGCACACGGCCTCCCCCCGCCACCGGGGGCCTTTCATCAAGGTCAACTGCGCTGCCGTGCCGGAAAACCTTTTAGAATCGGAGCTTTTCGGTTACCAGGAAGGCGCCTTTACCGGGGCGAGAAAGGGCGGGCAAATCGGCAAATTCGAACAGGCCGATGGGGGAACAATTTTTCTCGATGAAATTGGAGATATGCCCCTGCCCATGCAGGCCAAAATATTGCGGGTCCTGCAGGAAAAGGAAATTGAGCGCCTGGGAGATACCCGGACCCGTGCCGTTGACGTACGGGTGGTGGCAGCTACCAACCGGGATCTGGAGGAATTAATCAGGCAGGGACACTTCCGGGAAGATCTTTATTACCGTTTAAATGTAGTTTCCCTTTATATCCCGCCCCTGCGGGAAAGACTCGATGACCTCCCCCTGCTGGTCAATCATTTTATCAAGAAATTCAACCGGGAATTTGGTCTTCTGGTGCGGGGTGTGTCACCGGAAGTCTGGGAGATGCTTTGCGCCTACGATTGGCCGGGCAACGTGCGGGAACTGGAAAACGTAATGGAAAGGGCTTTTAACCTGGTGGAAGGAGATACCATTGAAGTTAAACATATGCCCCCCTACCTTCAGAAAATGAGCCAGGGCAAGAAGAGAAACCTGCACAACCGCACGCTGGCAACATTACTCCAGGAGGTGGAAAAGGAAGCCCTCCTGGAAGCCCTGGCTACTGCCGGTGGTAATAAAATGCAGGCGGCCAAAACTCTGGGTATTTCCAGGGCCTGGTTGTATAAGAAGATGAAACAGTACGGCATCAGGGGATAAAAAAATTTTTACCCCATAAAAAGGAGGATAACCGGCCGGAAATATCGAAGTAGCAATTTCAGGCGGCCGTATTTAAAATGGCTTAAAAGGCAAGGGTTACCTTTAAGCCGGGACGACCCGGCCTTTCACGCCTGATAAACCGGCAAAGTACAACGGGGAGCTCCTGTTAGGGGCTGAGAAAGGGCTAGTGAGCACCTGACCCGCTAAACCTGCTCGGGGTAATGCCCGCGAAGGGAAAAGCCGTACGTGCTGTTGACTGTGGCGCATCCTTTTGTGGGTGCGCTGTTTTTATTTGCCACCGGGATGCCCACCAGTCAACCGCTACAAATAAAGAAAAAAGGAGTGGTATTACAAAATGCACCTGGAAGACGTAACTATTTCCAAGGCTATTATCACGAGGTACCAGGAGGAACTGCTGGAAGCGCTGGAATCAGACGTGGCCGTAGTGGGCGGAGGTCCGGCAGGACTGGTGGCCGCCTATTACCTGGCCCGGGCAAACAAAAAAGTGGTTCTCTTTGAACGCAAGCTCAGCGTCGGCGGCGGCATGTGGGGCGGGGGGATGATGTTCAACCAGATTGTGGTCCAGGACGAAGCATTACCCCTTCTCAAGGAGTTTGGTATCTCCTTCAGGACATTCGAGGAAGGATATTATACGGCCAGCTCCGTGGAAGCCGTTGCCGCCTTAACCCTTGGTGCGGTACGGTCCGGAGCAAAGATCTACAACTTAATTTCCGTGGAAGACGTCATGGTCAGGGACAACCGGATAACCGGCCTGGTAATAAACTGGACCCCCGTTGATTTGGGCCGCCTGCACGTGGACCCCCTGACGGTACAGTCGGCATACGTCATCGACTGCACCGGACATGATGCCCAGGTGGCCAGTATGGTGGTCAAAAAAATGGGGGCGGTTTTAAGAACCAGGACCGGCAATCTGGAAGGAGAAAAGCCCATGTGGGCCGCGCGGGGTGAAACGGCCACCGTAGCCAATACACGTGAAATTTTCCCCGGGCTCCTCGTGGCCGGTATGGCGGCAAACGCGGTTTGCGGCGGCCATCGCATGGGACCGATTTTCGGCGGGATGCTCCTGTCAGGCAGACGGGCGGCCAGGCTTATTCTCGGTGAAGATGAAGAATAGAACTTGACATTGGGGAAAAAAAGGCTGTATATTTAATTATAAAAGTAGCTGTTATTAGATAGGGGTGAGGTTAATGGTAAAAACCACACGGATGACCAGGCAAAAAAAATTAATCCTGGAAATCCTGCGCAATACCGACACTCACCCCACGGCAGACTGGATTTACGAGCAGGCCCGCAAACAAATTCCGGACATCAGCCTGGGCACCGTGTACCGCAATTTAAATAACCTCAAACAGGCCCGGGAAATCATGGAACTTAACTACGGCAGCACGTTCAGCCGCTATGATGGTAATCCCCATAATCACTATCATTTTGTTTGCGATAGCTGTGGCCGGGTATTTGATCTGGATTTACCCCTGCTGAACAACCTGGAAAGAGAAGTAGAAAACCGCACGGGCATGCAGGTAACCCGGCACCGGCTGGAATTTTACGGGTACTGCCCTGATTGCCGGCAAAGACAACCGGGCGAAGCAGAGCAGTAAACTTCCATAGAGTTTTAAAAAGGGGGGGCTAAGAGCCACCCCCTTTTCTTTACGACCGGGAGCAGGATTTTGTCTGACTTAAACGAATGAGGATCATAGAAAAAAGGCTAGGTTGTCCAGGAGTGTTTGGAAGACCATGTTTATACACCTTCATGTACACACCGAATACAGTCTACTGGACGGTGCCGCCCGGATCAAGGAAGTAGTGGCCAGAGCCAGGGAACTGGGTATGGACTCCCTGGCCATTACCGACCATGGCGTTATGTTTGGAGTGGTGGACTTTTACAAGGCCTGCCAGAAAGAAGGGGTTAAACCCATCCTGGGTTGCGAGGTTTACGTAGCCCCCCGCACCATGAAAGATCGCACGCCCAGGGTGGATGACCACCTTTACCACCTGGTATTGCTGGCCGAAAACCAGACCGGGTATCGCAATCTCCTGCAGCTGGTATCTTTGGCCTACACCGAAGGTTTTTACTACAAGCCCCGGGTGGACAAAGATGCCCTGGCCCGCTACAGCGAAGGGTTAATTGCCTTAAGCGGGTGCATAGCCGGGGAGGTGGCCGACCGTCTCCTGGCCGGGGAGAAGGAAAAAGCCGTGGAAGCCGCCGCCCTCTACCAGGATATTTTTGGACGGGGGAATTTCTTTTTAGAACTACAGGACCACGGCCTTCCCGAACAACGCAAAGTCAACCGGGAACTTTTGCGCCTGCACCGGGAAATGAATATACCCCTGGTGGCGACCAATGACGTCCACTACGTAAACAAAGAGCATGCCGAAATGCAGGACATCCTGCTCTGTATTCAAACGGGTAAAAGTGTGGACGATCCTTCCCGGATGAAATTTGATTCCCAGGAACTTTACCTGAAAAGCGAGGAAGAAATGGCCCGTCTCTTCGGAGAGCTAAAAGACGCCATGGACAATACCCGCCTCATTGCCGAGCGCTGCCAGGTGGAACTAAGCTTCGGCCAGATCCATCTTCCCCATTATCAGGTACCCCCGGGTCATAACGTGGATAGCTACCTGGAGCAATTGTGCCTGGAAGGGGTACGACGTCGCTACGGGGAGATGACCGAGCCGGTACGGCAGCGGCTGGAATATGAGTTAAAAGTGATCCGGCAGATGGGCTATTCCGCCTACTTCCTGATTGTGTGGGATTTCATCCATTATGCCCGGCAACGGGGTATCCCGGTAGGGCCCGGCCGGGGTTCTGCCGCCGGCAGCCTGGTAGCCTACGTGCTGGGGATTACCAACCTCGACCCGTTAAAATACGGCCTGTTATTTGAGCGTTTCCTCAACCCGGAACGGGTCTCCATGCCGGACGTGGACGTGGACCTGTGCTTTGAGCGCCGGGGAGAGGTAATTAACTACATTACCAGCAAATATGGAGCCGATAAAGTAGCCCAAATTGCCACCTTTGGTACCATGGCCGCCAGGGCGGCCATCCGGGACGTGGGGCGGGCACTGAATATGCCCTACGGGGAAGTGGATAAAATAGCCAAACTGGTGCCCGCGGAACTGCACATGACCATTGAACGGGCCCTCAGTGAATCCAGCGAATTAAGGGAACTCTATGAACGGGACCCGCAGGTGAAAAAACTAATTGACACCGCCGCCCTCCTGGAAGGTATGCCCAGGCACGCCTCCACCCATGCGGCCGGCGTGGTGATCACCAGGGAACCCTTAACCCACTACCTGCCCCTGTACAAGGCCGCCGACGGTCCATTAACCACCCAGTTTGCCAAAGACCAGGTAGAGGAATTGGGCCTTTTAAAAATGGACCTCCTGGGCCTGCGCACCCTAACGGTCATTGCCGACACTTTAAAGCTCATCCGGGAAAGTGGCGGACCGGAAATAAACATTGATGAAATTCCCTTAGACGACCCGAAAACCTTTGCCCTGCTATGCCGGGGAGAAGGGAGCGGCGTATTCCAGCTTGAATCCAGCGGCATGCGGGCCCTGTTAAAAGAGCTGCGCCCGGAGGTTTTTGAAGACATCGTGGCCCTGGTGGCCCTCTACCGGCCCGGCCCCCTGGGCAGCGGCATGGTGGAGGATTTCATCAAGAGCAAGCACGGGGAAAAGAAAGTTACCTACCTGGACCCCAGGCTGGAACCAATATTAAGGGACACCTACGGTGTCATTCTCTACCAGGAGCAGGTTATGCGCATAGCCAGCGACCTGGCTGGCTTCACCCTGGGGGAGGCCGACCTTTTGCGGCGGGCCATGGGTAAAAAGAAGCCCGAAATTATTGCCGGGCTAAGGAACCAGTTTATCGAAGGGGCGGTAAAGAACGGGGTAGACCCCCAGGTTGCCGGGCAGATTTTCGATCTGATGGAGTACTTTGCCGGTTACGGTTTTAACAAAAGCCACAGCGCCGCCTATGCCCTGGTGGCCTACCAGACGGCCTACCTGAAGGCCAATTACCCGGCCCAATACATGGCGGCACTGCTTACCTCGGTGCGGGATAACACGGACAAGGTAGCGGCATACGTGGAAGAGTGCCGCCGTATGGGCCTGGAAGTCCTGCCTCCCGATGTCAACGAAAGCCGGGAAAGTTTTACCGTGGTTGACGGTAAAATCCGTTTCGGGCTGGCGGCAATTAAAAACGTGGGCGAGGGTGCAGTGCAGGCCATTATCAAATCCCGGGAGGAAAAGGGACCCTTCAAAAACTTTGCCGACTTCTGCCGGCGCCTGGACACGCGGATCATTAACCGGCGGGTGCTGGAAAACCTCATTAAAAGCGGAGCTCTGGATTCCCTGGGCCACCACCGGGCACAGTTGATGGCAGGCATTGAGCTTGGGCTGTCCATAGCCCAGCAATCGCAGCAGCAGCGACAGAACGGCCAGCTTACCTTTGAGCAGTTCTGGCAGGGAACAGGAGAAGATATAGTGCTGCCCCAGGTGCAGAAATATTCCCGTGCGGAAATGCTGGCCCTGGAAAAGGAGGCCCTGGGACTTTATATCAGCGGTCATCCCCTGGAAGAATACCGCCAGGCCCTGGTGGAAGAAACCACCGCTACGGTGGCGGAACTCGGGGAGGGGGAGCAGGCGGGGGTCACGGTCGGCGGCATGCTTACCACCCTGAAGCGCATCAGCACCCGGCGGGGGGAACCCATGGCCTTTGGCACCCTGGAAGATCTTACCGGGAGCATCGAAGTGGTTTTCTTCCCCCGCGTCTACCAGCAGTATGCTAAACTCATCATCCCTGAAGGGGTGGTGTTAATCCGGGGGCAAATAAGCTCTGCCGGTGATACATTAAAGATTGTTGCTGAAGAGGTATCCCCCTTACAAAAGAAAACCAGTGCCAGCCTTTATTTACAGTTCAGGGAAGCCACCCCCCAGCTAATCAGGCGGGTCCAGTTGGTCCTGCGCAGTTATCCCGGTTCCTCACCGGTCTACCTGTACTTCCCCCTGGAAAAGAAGCTGGCCCGGACTTCCCGGGACTACTGGATTAACCTGTCTTCACCGGTAGTCACAGAACTGGCCACCCTTTTAGGACCTGAAAACGTGAGAATAAAGGAATCACCCGGCAGGTAGCTTGCCAAAGACCTTGCTGTATGCTATGATGGAACTGCTAAAACCCAGCAGTCTACCTGAAAAGGGGGTACTTGCATGCCTGAGAGCTGGGAAATTAACGCCGACTATGTAGCGGTCAAGGCCCTGGAAAACGGGGTAACCATCATCGGCCTTACCCGTGGGAAGGATACCCGCTTTCATCATTCGGAAAAGCTTGATAAGGGCGAAATTATGATCGCCCAGTTTACAGAGCATACCTCGGCGATTAAAATCCGCGGCAAGGTAGAACTACTGACCCGGTACGGCGTCATGCGCAATGACGATCTGGCCTGAAAGTATCCAGGGTATATACTCTGGATATACTTATTGTTATCTTTAATTTATAAAGGACTTAAAAATCCCGGCCCCGGGGGTGGGAATCTTGTGGACTGTGGTTTATATTGCCCCAAATAAAAAAGAAGCGACCCGGATCCAAAACATTCTTTCCAACGAAGGAATACTGGTAAAATTGCGGGAACTCTCGCCGACCCATTGCGGGCATAACTGTTCGGTGGAAATTCTGGTACCGGAAGCAGAAGTGGACGAAGCCCTGGAAATAATAAACACCATTTAAATTCCTTTGGAGCGAGCAAAATGCTGGATATTTTTAAAAGACAGCGACAGCGTTATGCTACGGTCAATCCCGCCAGTCGGGAAATACCCGATGGCTTATGGGTAAAATGTCCCCGTTGCCACGAAATCCGGTTCACAGGGGAGCTGGGAAAACAATTAAAGGTTTGTGCCAGGTGCGGCTACCACTTTCGCCTCACTGCCGGGGAACGCCTTAAAATAACCATTGATGAGGGTACCTTTACCGAATGGGATGGGGACATGATGCCTGTAAACCCTTTCGGATACACCGAGTACGACGAAAAGCTGGCCAGGGCCCGCCAGGAAACCGGGCTGAACGAAGCGGTAGTCACCGGAGAAGGGAAAATTGGCGGACACCGGGTAGCGGTGGCCGTAATGGACGCCCGCTTTATGATGGCCAGCATGGGCACGGTGGTGGGAGAAAAGATTACCCGGGCCATTGAGCGCGCCCGGGAAAAACAGTTGCCTCTCGTCATTTTTGCCGCTTCCGGGGGTGCCCGCATGCAGGAAGGGGTACTTTCATTAATGCAAATGGCCAAGACATGCGCGGCCCTATCCGCCTTTTCCGAAGCGGGACTGCTGTACATATCCGTGCTAACCGACCCGACAACGGGGGGAGTCAGCGCCAGCTTTGCCTTTTTAGGGGATATTATCCTGGCTGAGCCGGGGGCACTAATTGGATTTGCCGGCCCCAGGGTGATTGAGCAAACCATTCGCCAGAAGCTGCCCGAAGGATTTCAAAGGGCCGAGTTTTTGCGGCAGCATGGCTTTTTAGACGCTGTGGTTCCCCGGCCGCAGTTGAAATCCACCCTGGCCCAAATATTAGATTTACACCGGAGCGAGTGAGATGGTTTACGATTTTGAACGGCCCATCATTGAACTGGAAGAAAAAATTGCCGAACTACAACGTTTTGCCAGCGAAAAGGGTATTGATCTAAGCACAGAAATCGAAAACCTGGAAAAAAGGGCCCGGGAACTGAAACAAACCATTTACGGGCAACTCTCCCCCTGGCAAAAGGTGCTGATCGCCCGCCATCCCGGGCGCCCCAATATCCTGGACTATATCAACCTGCTATGTACTGATTTCATTGAGCTACACGGGGACAGGTGCTTCGGGGATGACCCGGCAATAGTCGGAGGTATCGCCAGGTTCCGAGGACGGGCAGTAACCGTAATCGGTCACTTGAAAGGCCATGATACCAGGGAGAACCTGGCCCGCAATTTTGGCATGGCCCATCCAGAAGGATACCGCAAAGTCCTGCGGCTTATGCGACAGGCCGAAAAGTTTAACCGGCCGGTGCTGGCCCTTATCGATACCCCCGGCGCGTACCCTGGAATGGGAGCGGAAGAAAGGGGGCAGGCTCATGCCATTGCCTGCTGTATAGCCGGCATGCTTGTCCTTCGCGTACCGGTAATCTCGGTGATTCTTGGTGAAGGGGGTAGCGGAGGAGCCCTGGCCCTGGCTTCGGGTGACCGCATCCTGATGCAGGAGCATGCCATTTTTTCGGTGATTTCCCCGGAGGCCTACGCCACCATTCTCTGGAAGGACGCGACCCGCTGCCGGGATGCCGCCGAAGTAATGAAAATCACCGCCCAGGACCTCTACGCGCACCAACTGGTAGATGAGGTTATTCCAGAACCACTGGGCGGCGCCCACCGGGATAAAAATGAAGCCGCCCGGCTGGTGGGGGAAGCTATAGCCCGCCACCTGGACGAACTGCGGGGCTATCCCACCGACGAACTCTTAAAACGGCGTCACGCCCGTTTCAGGCGCATCGGTCCTGAATATTTACCCGGCAATAACATAACTTAATAATGCATCTACCTGAAAGCCAGGGAGGTATATTTTTGCAAAGGATAGGGATTTTGACCAGCGGCGGCGATTCTCCGGGAATGAATGCGGCCATCCGGGCGGTAGTACGCAAGGCTATTTATCACGGCCTGGAGGTAATCGGCATCAAAAGGGGCTTTAACGGTTTCATTGAAGGTGACATGGAACCCATGCGGCTGGGTTCGGTAGCAGATATCATTCACCGGGGAGGAACCATTTTACATACGGCCCGCTCCGAGCAGTTCAAAACGCCCGCGGGGCGGGCCAAAGCATGGGAAAATGTGGAGCGATTCGGCCTGGAAGGGCTGGTGGTTATTGGCGGTGACGGTTCCTTTACCGGCGCATCCATCTTTCACCGGGAATACGGGCTCCCGGTGGTGGGCATCCCGGGAACCATCGACAATGATATCAGCGGTACGGATTATTCCATTGGCTTTGATACCGCAGTAAACACCGCGGTTGACGCCATCAACAAGATCCGTGATACCGCTACCTCCCACGAGCGCACCTTTATTGTGGAAGTAATGGGTCGCGATACGGGCTTTATTGCCGTCGCCGCCGGCCTGGCCGGAGGAGCGGAGTCCATTCTCATTCCCGAGCATCCCTTCAGCATTGAAGAAGTTTGCCACAAACTTTGTAAGGGCTACCGGCGCGGGAAACTGCACAGTATCATTGTGGTGGCCGAGGGAGCAGGCAGCGGACTGGAAATAGGCAAACAAATTAAGGAACGCACCGGCTTTGATACCAAAGTGACCATCCTGGGCCACCTGCAACGTGGTGGCACGCCGACAGCTTTTGACCGCATTCTGGCCAGCCAACTGGGAGCCCGGGCCGTGGAATTGCTCATGCAAGGGGCAACCAGTAAAATGGTCGGCATGTCAGCCGGGAAAATAGTGGAAACCAATCTGGATCTGGTCCTGGGACAGAAAAAAACCGTTGATCTCGATGTTTACCGGCTGGCGAGCATTTTAGCCATATAAGGAGGAACAGGCCGTGAGACGAACCAAAATAATCTGCACCATCGGTCCAGCCTGCGAACAGGTAGAAACCCTCATGGAAATGATGCGGGCGGGCATGAATATTGCCAGGCTTAATTTTTCCCATGGTACCCACGAAGAGCACGCCCGGCGCATTGCCAATATCCGCGAAGCTGCCGGCCGGGTGGGTAAAAATATTGCCATTTTGCTGGATACAAAGGGGCCTGAAATTCGCCTGGGTTACCTGGAAAAGGAACCTGTAGTGCTTAAAGCGGGCCAGCGGGTAGTCCTTACCACCGAGAACATCAAGGGTACGGCGGAACGCCTGCCCATTACCTATGCCGGATTACCCCGGGACGTGGCCCCGGGAAATACCATCCTGATTGCCGATGGGCTCATCGAGCTACGGGTAATATGCAGCAACGGGCACGAAGTGGAATGTGAGGTAGTCCACGGGGGGGAACTGACCAGTCAAAAGGGGGTCAATCTTCCCGGAGTGCCGGTCAACCTGCCCGCCATTACCGAGCAGGACATCCGGGATATCAAGTTTGGCATTGAGCAGGAACTGGATTTTATCGCCGCCTCGTTTATCCGCAAGGCTTCAGATGTGCTGGCCATCCGCCGCATCCTGGAAGAGCATGGGGCGGACATGGACATTATCGCCAAGATCGAAAGCCGTGAAGGTGTGGAAAACCTGGATGAAATCATCAAGGTTGCCGACGGCATTATGGTGGCCCGGGGTGATTTAGGGGTTGGCCTCCCGGTGGAGGAAGTACCGCTGATCCAAAAATCCATCATTGAAAAATGCAATCTGGCCGGAAAGCCGGTCATTACCGCCACCCAGATGCTGGAATCCATGATCCATAACCCCCGGCCTACCCGGGCCGAGGCCAGCGACGTGGCCAACGCCATTCTGGACGGTACCGATGCCATTATGCTCTCGGGAGAAACAGCCGCGGGGCACTATCCGGTGGAGGCGGTAAAAACCATGGCCCGCATTGCCAGCCGCGTGGAGCGCGCCCTGCCCTACGGAGAAATTTTACAACGGCGGGGCCGGGCGCTGGCCCGCACGGTCACCGATGCCATCAGCCACGCCACCTGTACTACCGCCCAGGACCTGGGAGCCGCCGCCATTATTACCTCCACGGAGACAGGCTACACGGCTAAAATGGTGAGCAAATACCGTCCCCGGGCACCGATCATCGCCGTGACCCCGGCAGCCCGGGTGTTGCGCAAGCTGGCTCTGGTCTGGGGCGTGCAACCCCTCCTGGTAGGACGCACCCGGGACACTGACAGTATGATTGCTTCGGCCATTGAAGCATCCCTGGCGGCGGACCTGATCAAACCGGGGGATCTGGTGGTCATCACTGCCGGCGTTCCCGTGGGTGTTCATGGTACCACCAATCTTTTAAAAGTCCATACTGTTGGGGACATCCTGGTCCGCGGCCAGGGTATTGGCACCCGGGCAGTCACCGGGCGAGTGCGCATCTGCCACACCGTGAAAGATGCTCTGGAAAAGGTGGAACCCGGGGACATCCTGGTCACACCCTTCACCGACAAGGACTTTATACCGGCCATTGAAAAAGCGGCCGCCCTGATTACGGAGGTGGGAGGACTGACTTCCCATGGAGCCATCGTCGGCCTGGAATTCGGCATTCCGGTAATTGTAGGGGTAGATGCCGC
Source organism: Desulfofundulus luciae (assembly GCF_030813795.1). Classification (NCBI taxonomy): domain Bacteria; kingdom Bacillati; phylum Bacillota; class Clostridia; order Eubacteriales; family Peptococcaceae; genus Desulfofundulus; species Desulfofundulus luciae. The sequence goes on from NZ_JAUSUX010000006.1 coordinate 83,183, forward strand.
CACCTCCATCCTTACCGACGGGGAAACGGTGACGGTGGACGGACAACGGGGCCTGGTATACCGGGGCACAGCCAGGGTGTTATAACGTTTGGACAGGCCATCTTTTCAAAGATGTTTAACGGGCAAATTTGGGACAAGCGTGCCTATATATAACGCACCTTTTCCGGGCATGTTAAAGCCCGGGAAGGTGAGTTTTTTATGAAGGACTGGGTCTTACACTACCTGGGCACCCTGGGTGCAGGGGGGTTGTTCCTGGGGTTAATTATCGAAGCCCTGGGCATTCCATTTCCCGGGGGGCTGATGACCCTCCTGGCCGGTATTCTGGTAAACCAGGGGAGGCTTGATTTTTATCATATACTTACCGCTGCCGTGCTTGGTTTTAACGTGGGGGCCACAGCGGCCTATTTGATTGGCCGCTATGTAGGCGAACCGTTTTTGCTCCGTTACGGAAAATATTTAATGGTTACAGCGGCCAAATTTAACCAGGCCCGCAACTGGATGTACCGGTCAGCACCGGCCTTTATCATTTTCGGTCGCTTTGTGCCCATGGTGAGCAATCTTACCCCCTATCTGGCCGGCATCAGCCGCTTACCGTTTATGCAGTTTTTAATTTACAATTCTCTTTTCGCCTTAAGCTGGGTTTCGTTTAACCTGGGCATTGGCATCTTTTTCGGGCATCACTGGGAATCCATCTTCTCCCTGATCCAGTCGCGGTTGCCTCTGCTGGCCTTAGGGGTATTAGTTGCTTATTTGATCTATCTTTTCCTCAAGCAAAAAGCGTTGCACCGGACATAAAAACACTTTAGAAAGATTTTTTCCTTGCTGTAGGGATACATTAGTTTTCGTCGAATTAGGGTAATAGGGTAATAAGGCAATAAAACAAAGGAGTAAAGTATGCGCAGGGTTCCCACAGCTCTTTTACGGCCCGGTTTAAAGGTCGGCCGGGCGGTTTACAATGCTTCCGGACAGGTATTGCTCCAGGCCGGGACCATTCTTACCGAAAGGTTTATTGTCAGGTTGAAAAAGCTGGGTATTCCGGCCGTATACATAGACGACTTTCTGGATGTAGAAGTAGAGGATGTCATTTCCGAGGAAACACGGGCCCAGGCCATAGCCAAAGTCAAGGCCCTGCTCCTTTCCACGTCTCAACAGAGAACCGGTCCGAGCCGGGCGTTAATTGGTGTAAAGGATATGATCAGCACCGTAAACGAAATCATTGACGAATTGCTCAGCCGGCGCTCATTGATGGTCAACCTGGTGGATATCCGGAGCCTTGATGAGTATACATTCGGTCATTCGGTTAACGTCTGTGTCCTGGCAGTAATTACGGGCATAACCCTCGGCTACAGCCGCACCAAGCTGTTCCATCTGGGCATGGCGGCTTTACTGCACGATATTGGCAAAACGCGTATTCCTCTTGAAATTTTAAACAAACCCGGGCCACTGACCAGTGAAGAATTCCAGCTCATCAAAAAACACTGTATTTACGGTGCCGAGATCCTGCAGCAGGACCCCGGAGCCAACCTCCTGTGCCGGATCGTGGCCATGCAGCATCATGAACGCCATAACGGTCAGGGTTATCCCCTGGGGCTCAAGGGGGCGGAAATTCATGAATTCGCCCAGATCACCGGCCTGGTGGACATGTATGACGCTCTGACCGCCGACCGGGTTTACCGTCCGGCCTATCCCGTACACGAAGCTTATGAAATGATTGCCGGCGCGGGTAACTTTTTATTTGACTTTGATATTGTGCAGGCCTTTTTAAGTAACGTGGCCGCTTACCCCGCAGGCAGCCTTGTGCGCCTATCCAGCGGTGAGATTGGCGTGGTGATTGAAACCAGGCAGGGCTTTTCCCTTTATCCCAGGGTGCGCATTTTGTTTTCCGCCCAAAGGCAACCCCTGGGCGAACCCTATGAAATCTGGCTGGCGGAACACCGCCACCTTACCATAACCGAAGTTATTAAAGATTACTGGGAATCGTTCCCTGAAGCCATAAAGAGTGCCACTTGAATAACAATGATACTTAAGGTCGTACCTGTGATCGCCGGGGGAAGTTAACACTTCCCCCAGAAAAATTTTTACTATCCCGCTGTAGCCGGCAGGAAAAGGGAAGGCCGGCGCTGAAGTAATTGAAAATATTCATTAACGTGGCATAACCAGAGCTGCCACAATAACAACTGTTTTGTTCGAAAAAACGCCGGTTGCCGCCGTCAGGCCAGCGCCCTGATAAACTACCATACCGGGAAAGAGAGGAGTAAAAAGCCATGACCCAGCGCATGGTTTTCTTTGAACCGCTAAGTCCATTAAGTTTTTTGCGGCGCAGCGCCTTTGTTTTCCGCAATAAAACGGCAGTGGTATACAATGACAAACGTTATACCTACAGCGAATTTTACGAACGGGTTAACCGGCTGGCCAGCGCCTTAAAAAAGGTTGGTATTGGGAAAGGGGACAAGGTAGCTTTTTTGTGCCCCAACATTCCACCCATGCTGGAGGCCCATTACGGAGTACCCATGCTGGGAGCAGCCCTGGTAAGCATTAACATACGGCTGTCCCCCCGGGAAATAGCCTACATCCTCAATCATTCCGACAGCAAAGCCCTCTTCGTGGACAATGAATTTGCTCATTTAATTACCGCCATTAAAGATGAACTTCCCAATATCAAAACTATTGTTAACATCTGTGATGTTAATGACAGCCGCCCGTTGGAAGGACCAGAGTATGAAGAATTCCTGGCCGGAGGTTCCCCGGATCCCCTGTCCAATGTAATTGAGGATGAAATGGAAATTATTTCCATTAACTACACCAGCGGGACCACCGGCCTGCCCAAGGGTGTCATGTATCACCACCGGGGGGCCTACCTGAACGCCCTTGGGGAAGCCCTAGAACATAAAATGAGTTCTAATTCGGTCTACCTGTGGACGTTACCCATGTTCCACTGCAACGGGTGGTGTTTTACCTGGGGTGTCACTGCGGTAGGTGGGACCCATGTTTGCCTGCGTAAAGTGGTGCCGGAAGACATTTACCACCTCATCGAAAGGGAAGGAGTTACCCACCTTTGTGCCGCCCCAACGGTGCTGGTGTCCATGGCTAATTATCCGAAGGCGAAAGAATGCAGGATGAAAGCAAAACTAAATGTAATCACGGCGGGTGCTCCTCCATCTCCGGCCGTGATCAGGAACATGGAGGAGATTGGGGCGGAGGTAACCCACGTTTACGGCCTGACGGAAGTATACGGGCCTCACACCATTTGTGAATGGCAGGCCCCGTGGGATGCACTGGATGAAAGTGAAAGGGCGAAAATTAAAGCCCGCCAGGGAGTGGCCTACATTCACTCCGAGTTTGTGCAGGTCGTGGATCCGGCAGACATGACCGATGTCCCGGCCGACGGCCACACTATAGGTGAAATAGTCATGCGCGGCAACAACGTCATGCTGGGTTACTACAAGCAACCGGAAGAAACTGAAAAGGCCTTCCGGGGCGGATGGTTCCACAGCGGGGACCTGGCCGTGATACACCCTGACGGTTACATTGAAATCAAGGACCGCCTGAAGGATATTATCATCAGCGGCGGGGAAAACATTTCCACGGTGGAAGTGGAGAACTGCATTTACGAACATCCCGACGTGCTGGAAGTAGCGGTAATCGGCATTCCAGATCCCAAGTGGGGGGAAGTACCCAAGGCCTTTGTGGTACCAAAACCGGGCACCAATCCCACGGCGGAAGACATCATTAACTTCTGCCGGGAACGCATAGCCCGCTTTAAAGTGCCCAAAGCAGTGGAATTTGGCGAGCTACCCAAGACCTCCACGGGTAAAATTATGAAGTACCGGTTGAGGGAGAAGGAATGGCAGGGTTATGAAAAACGGGTCAATTAAACCGGGGCAGGGTGATATAAACAAAAGCAGAGATTTTTAGAACCGGGAAGTGGTTGAAGCGCTGGACGGGTGGAAGCAATAATCACGGGATAAATGAAAAGGCGGGCAAAAAAGCCCGTCTTTTTTTACGAGTAATTTATGCGGGTACCAGTTTCAGGCGGCCCCAGGCGGCCATTTTGTCCCGGCAAATGATCAGCGCCCCGGTGACCCCGGGGATACCGGCGGCAAAATCCGCAGCCTGCTTCACGTGATTGGGATCCTTTACCAGATTTCCCGCCGCCGTGGCCACTGCATCGGCCAGGGCCGTATTGGGGGAAAGGATAACCACCGCATCGGCCATGCCGAAACTCAGAGAGTGCCCTACCGTGCCTGAGGAAGTACAAATGCCTAAAGGGGTATCCTGGGGGCGGACCTCCAGGGCCAGGCGATGGGAAAAGGGCGAATTCCCGGCATAAATACCAATCCGCCGGATCCGGGCACTGCGCAGGTAAATGTCCCCGCCATTTTCCACAATAACATCGCGGCTGAAGCGTGCCAGAGCCCGTCCCACCCTTTCGGCAATGGCCCCGGCCACGGCAGCCATGGGGCCAACGCCGGCCAACCTGGCCGCTTCGGCCATCTCCCGCACAATGGGGGGGGCGTCGGGCGGCACATCGTAGGGTGTATGGGCTTTAAGGAATGCCGGGTCCCTTTTAATATATTCTTCCAGGGGGGCCCGGCATTCCCGCACCACTTGCGTTACCCGCTCCACCAGTTCCGGGGAAAAGCGCTCCCTGCGCACACCAATATCCAGGTCCGTTTCCCCCACCACCACCTGAAAGTGTACCAGATCCTCCTGCCGGTGGCGGTAACGATAGGTACGTTCCAACTAAAGTTTAACCTCCATTATCCTGCTCCCGGCGGCAATGAAGCGTGCCTCCGGCAAGCTCCTACAGCTTAACCTCCATCGCTCGTACTGGACAGGCCTTCACGCATAGCTGGCAGATCACGCAGTTGTCCCCGTCAAAATGCACTTCCATGCCCGGCCGGTCCAGGTACAGGGCACCGGTGGGGCAGATGGCGGTACAGGCGCCGCACATGGTGCAGCGTTGTTCATTGCGCACCACCTCGTGGGTGAGGGCCTGGACCGTTACCCCCTGTTCCCGCAGGTACTTCAGACCCTGCTCGTAGTTATCCCCCGTTAACTCCAGGACCATAATGCCTTCTTTTTGGGGGTTAACATTGGCCTTTACTATGTTCATCACCAGGTCGTAATCCTTGACCAGGCGGTAAATAATAGGTTTATCAGAAATCTCGGGTCCAAAGCGAAGGACTATTTTCCTGGGCGACATGGTTGTTTGCCCTCCTTAACTTAACCTTTTAAAACTTTTCCGGTCAAACCATCGGCCGGCGAGGGTAGGAGCTGCACTGGTTCGGAAAGGAAAAACTCACCCTTTTGAATCCATTCCTTCAAGATGCTGGCAATTTCCCGGGCCCGGGGGTAGCTGGACAACGGTGCCGTGGGCACTTCTTTACCCTGGACCATGATCTTCCCCGACTTCAACTGGGCGTAACTGACATAACCCAGGTTTCCCGGCTTCCGGTTGGGATAGGCCTCACCATAATCCACAATGGGGGCATAAAGATCCGCATCGGTGGCTGCGGCATAACGGGCAATTTCTTCATTTAAAATGGGAATGGGTACGCCAATGCCGACGCTCAAGGTGGCTCCGTAGCCCAGGTAACTGGTGCCCATGAGCCAGCGGGGACTCATTTGCTTTAAGTCTCCAATAACCGCCAGGGTACCGCCGGCAGGACCCAGTTCCTTGCCGCTGGCATCGGTTTGTATGGCCGGGAAGTGCTGGGTGCCGTGCCAGGCCACATACCCGATACCGCCGCCCAGGAAAATGCGGGTACCAATGCCTATAGTTTTAAAGTGGGGATCTTTGAGCAAAGGACTTAATTGACCGGAAGTAGAATAATGGGCGTTACCCAGATTGGGCTTCAAGATCCCCATATAGGTGTATATGGTCCGGTTGGAAAGGTTAACGGCACAGTTGTAATTCTGGTAAGCGTTCCGCGGGTTAAACAAAATGGCCTCGTTAAGATCATGAATGGTGATGGTGGTTTCAATTTCCCGCCGCGGGTAGCAATCGGTGCCGTAACCCACCGCTTTCAAACGCACAGGCCTTCCGGCTACCAGGTCTTCAATCACATGGCCGCCGCCGTAACGGAATTCTCCTGGATGATTGCTGTTTAAGGGATCATCTTCAGGAAGTTCGGTGGCTCCAATATAGGCATCTACCGCCGCGATGCCCGTATAGGCCGGTACGTTATTGAGCCAGACCCGGTGCATTTTGATGCGCGGGGCCGGGTGGCCGAAATTGAGAAAAGCGCCGGAGGAGCACATGGGGGCAAAGGTGCCGGTGGTCACCACATCCACTTCCCGGGATGCATGGGTAAGCCCCTTCTCTCGGACGATGTTGATAAATTCTTCCGCCGTTACCACTACTGCTTTGCCGCTTCTAATCCGGGCATTGATCTCCTGATAGGTTTTTTCGCTCATTCACCTCATCCCTTTCGTCGTGTGCTCTACTCCAGACGTCAGGAGGCCTCTTCTAAACAGAAGAGGCCTCCCTAATACGAACCCTCTTATCTGTCAGAAGATAAACTTCTGCAGGAATTAGCACCATTCCCCGGGCAAAGGTAAGAGCCACCGGCGGTTTGCGGGTTCACCTTCACCCCAGGGCGGTTGCCGGGTTTCATCGGGCCAGTCCCTCCACCACTCTGGATAAGAGCACCTCGGTATTCGTTTTTAATTCGATAGATATTCTAACAACTAGCCAGGAAAAAGTCAACGGTTTTATAAATTTATTTATATATCCGGAATTTTTGGGCCATTTTGTCCGTTCAATCACGCAAATTATTCATCTCCCGGCCTCACAGGCGAAATACTGGGTTAAACGACTGAGCGCCCGCTTCTCAATGCGGGAAACGTAAGAACGGGAGATGCCCAGGCGCCGGGCGATTTCCCTCTGGGTGCGGCGGGCACCGTCCTTCAAACCGAAACGCAATACCAGCACCTTGCGTTCCTGGGGTGACAACTGCTCCAGTTGCTTCCACAGGCGGTCCTGCTCCATCTGGCCGGCCACGATATCACTGACAACTTCCGGATCGGTCCCCAGGACATCGATAAAACTAATCTCATTGCCTTCTTTATCCACGCCAATGGGATCATAAAGGGAAAGCTCTGCCCGGATTTTTTTGCGAGCCCGCAAATGCATGAGGATTTCATTTTCAATGCAACGGGAGGCATAGGTGGCCAGGCGGGTAGCCTTTTCGGGATTGTAGGTATCCACGGCCTTGATTAAACCAATGGTACCTATGGAAATCAGGTCGTCAAAATCTTCACCGGTGTGATCGAACTTCTTGATGATGTGGGCTACCAGGCGCAAGTTGCGCTCAATGAGCACCCGCCGGGCCGACTCATCCCCGGCCAGCATTTTTTCCAGGTATAGGGCTTCCTCCTCCTCGCTCAAAGGTTTGGGAAAGCTGTTCCCGGCCACATGGCAGATCAGGATCACCAGACCGTTAAGCATCGACAATACTGCCAGCGCCAACAGACCAGGCCCCATGGTATCCCTCCCCCAAAAGAGTAGGCTATATATTTTATGGGGCCAAAAAAGAAAAGGTGCCTGGCCTTGAGGGCAATCTCTCAGTTATAAAAAAGAGCGGGCAAAACCGCTCGGTACAGATCCACCGGGGAAACCAACTTTTCGTGCTAAACTCCCAGTAGAGCCCTTACTAAAATATCCTAGAACTACAGAGTCACTCCCTGCTTGAAAATGGCAATCTCCCGGAAATTGTTAATTTCGTTCCGAGTCTTGCGTCCGGAGGCCACTTCCAGGATATACTGCCACAATTCCCGGGCCAGGTCCGGCAGGGTAGAGCCGGTTAACAGGCAGCCGGCGTCAAAGTCAATCCAGTTCTTTTTGCGGGTGTAAAGGCTTGAATTGGAAGAGATCTTAACCGTGGGCACCGGGCAACCCAGGGGAGTGCCCCGGCCTGTGGTAAAAAGCACCAGGTGGGCGCCCGCCGCAGCCAGGGCAGTAGTAGCCACCAGGTCGTTGCCCGGGCCTTCCAGGATATTGAGTCCGGCTCTGGTTGCCTGCTCCCCGTAGCGCAAGACATCCACCACCGCACCCTGGCCGCCTTTTTGGGTGCAGCCGAGGGATTTTTCTTCCAGGGTGGTAATTCCCCCCGCCTTGTTACCGGGGGAAGGGTTTTCGTAAACCACCTGCCCGTGATTCAAAAAGTATGCTTTGAAACCATTAATCAGTTCAACCAAACGTTGAAAGACATCCTGATTGATGGCCCGGTTCATTAAAATTGTCTCGGCGCCAAACATCTCCGGGACCTCGGTAAGGATGGAAGTACCTCCCTGGGCCAGCAGAATGTCAGAGAGCATTCCTACCAGCGGGTTGGCGGTTATGCCGGAAAAGGCATCAGAACCGCCGCATTTGAGGCCGATCTTCAGCCGGGAGGCGGGAACCGGCTGCCGGCGAAAACCGGCAGCATACCTGGCCAGGCGCTCCAGGAGTTCCAAGCCGGTTGTAATTTCATCCTCCACTTCCTGGGCAGTAAGAAATAGTATTCGCCGGGGATCATATTCGCCCAGCACACCCCGGAACTGGTTGATCTGGTTATTTTCACATCCCAGCCCCAGTACCAGTACCCCGGCGGCATTAGGGTGGCGGGCCAGTCCGGCCAGGATTTTTTGGGTGTTGACATGATCTTCTCCCAGTTGGGAACAGCCATAGGGGTGGGGGAAATGGTAAATCCCTTCCACCCCGGGCATGCGGATCCATTCCCGGGCTTTTCTGGCCAGGAGTTCGGCCACTTTGTTTACACAACCTACGGTATTGATAATCCAGATTTCGTTCCGTATCCCGACACTACCGTCGGAGCGCACAAATCCCTGGAAGTGATCCTTTTCCTCCGGCACAGGTAGAGGTTTTATTTCTAGAGGCTGGTAGCTATAGCTTAAGGTCCCTTCCAGGCTCGTTTTCAGGTTGTGGGCATGCACATGATCACCGGGAAGGATTTTTGCGGTAGCCACACCGATGGGATAACCGTATTTGACCACCGTTTCCCCGGGGTTCAGCTCTGCCAGAGCCAGCTTATGCCCTGCGGGAATATCCTGCCGGATGGTAATACTCTTGTCCTCCAGGGTTATGATTTCACCTGCGGCCAGATCCCGCAAGGCCACGGCCACATTGTCGTCGGGTTTTATTCTTATTACAGACATAACACCCATAACGCCCTGCCTCATTTCGCCAGCAACTGCTTTACACTTGCCGCCATGCCCTGCTCTACAATGTTCTCCAGAGAACGCGCAACCCGTTCATATAGGCCTGGTATTTCATTTAAATCCATACCCCACAGGGACCGGTTGGCCAGGACATTGCGCACCAGCCTATCTATGCTACCGGTTACGCCGTCAAAATTTGCCCACTGTTGCTGGAAGAACAGAAGGGATTCCCGGTCGTCCCGCAGCCGGTAGGTCCCCTTGTCCCGGCGACCCACCAGCATACCATCCTCAATTGTTTCCCCCCGGTAAAAGGCAATTAAAGCCGCTAAAGAAAAGGACAGCAATGGTGGAGCAATCCCCCGGATGCGGGCATATTCGATAACGGAAGGAAGCACCCGGGTTTTAAATTTAGATGTGGAATTCAAAGCAATATCGATCCAGTAATGTTTGATGAAGGGGTTCTGGAAACGCTCCAGCACACTTTGGGCAAAATCGTTGATTTCCCGGGCGTCCATATGCAATGTGGGCAAGATTTCTTCAAAAATACCCCGGCGCACATAGGTGCCGACGAGTTCATCTTCCACGGCTTCCCTGACCGTATCGAGTCCGCATAAATAGGCTACAGGAACGGTCATGGTGTGGGCACCGTTTAAAACACGCACCTTGCGGGTGCGGTAGGGGGTCATGTCCGGCACCCACTTGACGTTCAAACCAACCTTATGGAAAGGCAGTTCTTCACTGAACCGGGTATCACCTTCAATTACCCACAGGTGAAAAATTTCACCAGTATTAAGAAGGGCATCCTCGTAGCCCAGGTAGGCGCTGATTTCATCTATCTGGTCCCGGGGATAACCGGTGACAATGCGGTCGACCAGAGAATTAAGGAAGGAGTTATGTTTTTCCACCCACTCGACGAACTCAGCGGGCAAATTCCATTCCCGGGCTAATTGCAGGACGATACTCTTCAGGTTATCCCCGTTCCGGTCAATTAGCTCGCAGGGAATGATCATCATACCCATGGCGGGATCCGGGCCGAACTTCCGGAAACGACGGTAAAGATAAGCCGTAAGCTTGCCGGGATAGGAGGAAAGGGGAACACCCTCCCGGTATTCTTCCGGCACATAGGCGATACCCGCCTCGGTGGTATTGGAAATGACATAGCGGATTTCCGGCTTTTCCGCACAGGCTAGAAAACCTTCCCAGTCTTCATAAGGGTTAATACCCCGGCTGATGGAAGAGATCACTTCCTTTTTTTCCACTACCTGACCATGTTGGATTCCCCGTAGAAACAAAGTATAAAGGCCGTCCTGCTGGTTCAACTGGGGTACCAAACCGGAAGGTAGGGGCTGCACCACCACCACCCGGCCGTTAAAAAGACCCTGTTTGTTTGCTTGATGCACCATCCAGTCCACAAAAGCCCGTAAAAAGTTCCCTTCCCCAAACTGGATAATCCGCTCGGGAAGAATTGGTAACCGTGTAACCTGTACGTCCTTCGGAAAAGCAAAATCTGATTCCAGGAGCTTCCTGTTTAATTTCAAATCTCCAACCCCCTGCCTGTTTTAATCTCCAGGTTTGTCTCATTTTAATTTAAAAATTTTTTTGTCGCAACAAGCAGGAAAGGGGGAAAAAAGGTCGAATTAACAATTATCAGATTCCTGTAAGCGCTTTCATCCGAAAGCGTTTATTAACGGTCAGTTATGTAAGCGCTTACAAATGTGGGACACCGGGAGGTGATTACTCCTGACCACCATCTACGATATAGCCAAAGCAGCGGGGGTTTCCATTGCCACCGTTTCCCGGGTACTCAATAACCCCAACATGGTTTCCGAAAAAACCCGCCGCCGCGTAGAAGCAGTTATGAAAGAGCTAAATTACTCCCCTAACATTGTGGCCGCAGCTTTATCGAGTAAACGCACTTATAGCATTGGCCTGTTACTTCCTGATATTACTAACCCATTTTTCGCTGAAATTGCGCGGGGAGCGGAGGATGAGGGAAACCGGCACGGTTTTAATGTTATCATTTGCAACACGGATAATCAGTTAGAAAAAGAAAAAAACTACGTGAGTTTACTGTTACAGAAACAGGTAGACGGTTTAATCTTTGCCACTGCCGAAACAGACCACCAGGTCATACGCGAGGTACACGCCAAAAATCTTCCTCTGGTGCTCATTGCCCGGGAAATGAGGGACCTGGTACTGGACGCCGTATTAGTAGACAACCGCACAGGAGCCTACCTGGCCACCAGACACCTCCTGGACCTGGGACACCGGTACATTGCTATGGTAAGCGAACCTCTTACCATTACTTCCAGTATAGAACGGCTGGAAGGTTACCAGCAGGCACTGGAAGAAGCCGGCCTGGCTATACAGGAGAAACTCCTTTTTCAGGCGCCATCCACCCTGGCCTGGGGAATAGAAGCAGGCCACCGGTTGATGGAATTATCCCCCCCGCCCACGGCAGTCTTTGCCGGCAACGACGTGCTGGCTATAGGGGTAATCAAAGGTATCCGGGAAAAAGGGGGGAAGGTACCCGAAGATGTTTCGGTGGTGGGCTTTGATAACACCATCCTGGCGGAAGTGAGCGACCCGCCACTGACTACGGTGGCACAGCCCATCTATGAAATGGGGATTCTGGCTACCAGAAAGCTAATCAACCGCCTGCAAAGTAAGACCGGCTCCCGGGTTGAGCGCACGGTACTGCAGGCAGAGCTGGTTGTTAGAAAATCAACGCAGCCCCCAAAGTGCAACAATTATCCTTAAGCATTGTTTTAGCGAGAAGGAGGTATGGGTAGTGTCGGAAAAAGGCCCGCTATTAAATCCGTTATTAAAATTAAAAGGGATTTGCAAACGATTCCCTGGAGTGCAGGCCCTTGACAACGTGGACTTAGAAGTACATACCGGGGAGGTCCACGGCCTGCTAGGGGAAAACGGTGCAGGTAAGTCAACGTTAATTAAGATTCTTACCGGTGCCCATCCCGCCGACGAAGGGGAAATGTATTTCCTGGGCCAAAAGGTGGAACACCTTACTCCCAAAAAGGCAAGGGACATGGGGATCGCCTGTATCTACCAGGAGCTTAATTTAGTACCCCACTTGAGTGTGGCTGAAAATATCTTTCTAGGCCGGGAGCCATGTGTTAACAAAAAGCTGGGCCTTATTGATCGAACATACATGCACCAGCGTTCAAGGCAATTGCTACAGGAACTGGGGCTGGATATCGACCCCGGTACCAAAGTGGGAAACCTGGGTATAGGCAAACAACAAATGGTGGAAATTGCCCGGGCCTTATCCGTGAACGCGAAACTTATTATCATGGACGAACCCACTTCCAGCTTAAGCGAACGGGAAGTGGAAGAACTGTTAAATATCGTCCTGCAACTGAAATCCCGTGGCGTAGCGGTCATCTATATCTCCCACCGCCTCGAGGAAATTAAACGTATCTGCGACCGGATCACCGTACTGCGGGACGGCCAGAAAGTGGCCACCCGAGAGGCGGCAGACGTTAGCATTGAAGAAATAATCCGCCTGATGGTGGGGCGTGATTTAAGCGAACAATTTCCCAAAATACAGATTGCCCGGGGAAAAGAGGCCCTGGCAGTGGAAAATTTAACCCGCCGGGGGGTGTTGCACAACATTTCTTTTAAGGCATACCAGGGGGAAGTACTGGGCATTGCCGGTTTGGTTGGTTCTGGACGCACCGAGCTGGTACGGGCCATTTTTGGCGCCGATCCCGTGGATGGAGGCACAATCCGGGTATTCGGAAAGCCGGTAACGATTCGCTCACCCCGAGACGCCATCAATGCAGGAATTGCTCTGCTAACCGAGGACCGCAAGGGGCAGGGCCTGATCCTTATTCAAGACATTACTTTCAATACCACCCTGGTTAGCCTGGGCCGTTTTGCCCGGGGAGGAATCCTCAATGTCCGAGCAGCCAGGGAAGCAACAGGGAAACTGGTCAGGGAGCTTAAGGTACGACCGCCGCACATCAACCAGGTAGTGGGGCAATTGAGCGGCGGCAACCAGCAGAAAGTGGTTATCGGCAAGTGGCTTTGTTCCCGAGCCAGGATCTTTATCTTTGACGAACCCACCAGGGGAATCGACGTGGGTGCAAAAGTGGAGGTTTATAACTTAATCAACCAGCTGGTTTCTTCAGGGGCGGCGGTAATTATGGTTTCCTCCGAACTGCCCGAAGTGCTGGGAATGAGTGACCGCATCCTGGTCATGCACGAAGGACGCATCACCGCGGAATTTGACCGTAGCGAAGCAAACCAGGAGAAAATCATGCATGCCGCTACCGGCGGTTGCTAAAAAAGTTAAAGGAGGGTTAACCTTGAGCAAGCTGGCCTGCGGGGTAATAGGGTTGGGACGCTTGGGTTTCAAACATGCAGAAACGATAGCCGGACGGCTTGCCAATGCTAAACTGGTAGCCGTAGCGGATCCCTTAAAGGACAACCGGGAAAGATTCCTGGACCGGTTTAACCAGGTAAAGGCCTATGCCGACTACCATGACCTGCTTAATGACCGGGATGTCAATGCCGTTATCATCGCCACTCCCACCAGCACCCACGCCAGAATTGTTGTCGAAGCAATGGAAGCGGGAAAGGCGGTCTTTTGCGAAAAACCTCTCTCACTGGATATAGATGAAGCAAACTGGGTGGTCCAGGAAACGGAAAAACGCGGCGCTTTTGTCCAGGTGGGCTTTATGAGGCGCTTTGACCGGGGTTATGTCGCGGCCAAGGAAAAGTTATTGTCCGGTGAGATGGGACAGCCCGTTTTCATTCACTGTATCGGCCGCGATCCCTGTGCGCCGCCCCTGGAATTTGCCAGGGATAGCGGCGGGCTTTTCCTGGACATGTGTATCCACGACATTGATCTGGCCCGGTGGCTCATGGACAGCGAAGTTACCCGGGTCTACGCCCAGGGTGGTATATTGATGTATCCGGAACTAAAGGAAATTGGCGACATTGATCACGCCAACATCCTGGTTACTTTTGCCAATGGCACCCTGGGAAGCCTGGAAGGCAGCCGCAATGCCCGCTACGGGTATGATGTACGCACGGAAATAATCTGTACCAGAGGAGCACTCTTTGTTGGGCAGTTGCAACATACACCATGCCTGATTTTAAACAAAGCCGGCGTCACCCACGATGTGGTGCCCTGGTTTGCCCAGCGCTTCGACCAGGCTTATCTCGACGAGCTTTCCAACTTTGTGCAAAATGTGCTGGAAAACCGGGAACCTTCCATTACGGTTCAGGACGGTTTAATGGCAGTGAAAATTGCCGTGGCGGTACAAAAATCCTTTATATCCGGTCAGGCTGTAACACTTGATCAGGTCTAAAACAGTAAGGGAGGACAAGCAAAGATGAACTGTGCAACGGAAACCGTACCGGCAAAAAATAAGTCCCTTTTTTCGAAGGAGACACTTTACAACCTTGGAGCCTTGCTGGGCCTGGTGTTGCTCTGCATAGTACTTTCCATCCTTTCTCCTAAGTTTCTTACTTTAGATAACTTGATGAATATTGCCGGACAAGCTTCAATTAACGCGATTATTGCTGTAGGTATGTTTTTGGCAATTCTAACGGCCGGCATTGACCTTTCCGTGGGCTCCATTTTGGCCCTCTCCACCATGGTTATGGGCGTGCTTAATGTCAATCTCGGTTTGAACCCCATACTTTCCATCCTGGCCTGTCTTACCCTGGGAGCTCTTCTTGGGTTAACCAACGGGATACTTTTAACCAGGTTGAATCTTCCTCACCCTTTTATTTCCACCCTGGGCACCATGAACATGGCCAGGGGCCTGGCCCTGGTCATTACGGGCGCCGCACCGGTCAGCGGTTTCCCCGAGTCCATTCAGTTTTTGGGCGCTGCTTTCGCCGGTCCCATACCCGTAAGCTTCATTTTAGTGGCTGTTCTTTATACCGGCATGTATTTCTTCCTCAACCGGACCACCATCGGACGCTACATTTACGCCGTGGGCGGCAACCCTGAAGCCAGCCGTCTAAGCGGTATAGATGTAAAAAAGATCCTCAACCTGGTTTATACCATCAGCGGCTTTACCGCCGCCCTGGCCGGTTTGGTCCTGGTGGGACGGGTTAACTCGGCATACCCGCTCGCCGGTCTCGGATATGAGCTGGACGCCATTGCCGCGGTAATCATTGGCGGTGCAAGCTTCTTTGGCGGCATCGGCACCATTGGCGGCACTTTAATTGGCGCCATCCTGATTGCCGTGCTAAGGAACGGATTAAACCTGCTCAACGTTTCGGCTGACTGGCAAACTTTCGTTATCGGCGCGGTGATCATTGCCGCTGTATATGTAGATATACTGCGCCAGCGGGCAGCCAAAAAGAAAGCACTAAGCTAAAGTTTTTATCTCAACAAGATTAAAGGAGGTGGGCTATGGGAGAAGTGTTGCTATGATCAGTGGGTATGCAGAAGGGACAGTGTCCGCAATTCAGTGGCTACTTTAATTAAAAAAAGGAGTGACCAGCATGAGAAAGTTGAACCGTTTCAAAGTTGCCCTGATTACAGGTGTGGTAAGCCTGGCCCTGCTTCTGAGCGGCTGCGGTTCTTCCGAAAAGAAAAACCAACCAGCCGCAGACAGCAATCAGGGGAGTAATGAGAAGCAGGTGCATGTAGCCATGGTATTAAAAACCCTGAGCAGCCAGTACTGGAAACTGGTAGCTGCCGGGGCCCAGGATGCAGCTAAGAAGTACAACGTAAAGCTCACCCTGCTCGGCCCGAACGCTGAATCGGAAGTGGTGCAGCAGGTCAACATGATGGAAGATGCCTTGACCCAGAACCCCGATGTGCTGGCAGTGGCACCTTCCCAGCCACCTACTGCCATTCCGGTTTTCCAGAAAGCCAAACAGAAAAATATTCCGGTCATTCTGGTAGACACTGACGCACCCTGGGATGACAAGGCAACATATATTGGCACGGCCAACAAAGATGCCGGCAAACAAGGGGGGGAATACCTGGCCTCGCTCCTGCAAAAAGGCGATAAGGTTGCCCTCCTTGAAGGCGCCCGCGGCAATACCGCCATGGACGACCGCATCAAAGGGGCTGAGGAGGCCCTGGCGGCCGCCGGCATCCAGGTGGTGGCCAAACAGCCGGCCAACAGCGACCGGGCACTGGGCATGAACGTCATGCAAAACATCCTCCAGTCCCACCCCGATATTAAGGGTGTTTACTCGGCCAACGACGAAATGGCCCTGGGAGCCATCCGGGCGCTCCAGCAAAACAAAAAGAACATCCCCGTGGTGGGTACCGATGCCATTCCAGACGCCGTGAAAGCTATTATTGACGGTTCAATGGCCGCCAGTGTGGCCCAGAAACCTTACGACATGGGCTACCTGGCCGTGGAAGCAGCCGTCAAACTGGCCAAAGGGGAAACCCTGCCCAAGTACATCAACAGCGGCACTGAACTAATCACCAAGGAAAATGCCCAGGCCAAACTTGACTGGTTGAACAAGACACTGTCCCGTTAACCTGTTATCAAACTTAAACCACCTCTTATGCCAAGGACGCCTGCCAGGTACTTCCCGTGCAGGCGCCCTCTTTTATTGCGGTACAATAATTTGCGGCCTTGCCTACCAGAGTTCCCGCCAGCAAACGATGGTTCCGTAATCGTTTGAGACAGTATGACAAAAACCAATAGAGATTTTAGTCAAAATTTACTTGACTTTAAATGTAAACGCTTGTATAATAACTACGAAGCGAAAACGTTTACGAGGCGTGATATGCCATGACGGTAACCATTAAAGATATTGCCAGAAAAGCCGGAGTTTCCTACGCCACAGTATCGCGAGCGTTAAACAACCGGCCGGAGGTAAGCGAAAAAACCCGCCGGGAAATTCAGCGTCTTGCTGCTGAAATGGGTTACAAACCCAATGCCATCGCTCGGGGCCTGGTAACAAGGGAGACGCTCACCCTGGGACTGGTCATTCCCGACATCACCAATCCTTTCTTTCCCGAAGTGGCCCGGGGTGTTGAAGAGGCAGCCAGCGAGGCTGGCTATAGTGTATTCTTGTGCAATACCAACTGGGATGTCGACAAAGAACGAACTTACATTGAACTGCTTGAGGAAAAACGGGTAGACGGCCTGATCCTGGCTTCCGTAACCGAGGACGAAGAGTACCTGGCAGAGTTGCTCTCCCGCGAAACGCCCGTGGTGCTTATCAACCGGATTCTGGACCAGGTGGACACCAATTATGTGGCTATTGACAACGTTAAAGGGGCGCAGCAGGCAGTCGAACACCTGATATCACTGGGGCACCGTCGCATTGCCTATGTGGGCGGTTTGGAACATGTGGAGTCCACCGCGGAGCGCCTGCATGGATATCGCCTGGCCCTGGCCATTAACAATATCCCCTTTGAGGAAGAGCTGGTGCGCTATGGCAGTTTTAAAAAGGAAAGCGGTTATGAGAACGCCCTCTCCCTGCTTTCCCTGCCCGAACCACCAACGGCCATCTTTGCCGCCAACGACATTTTAGCCCTGGGGGTGATCCAGGCCATTAAAGAAAGGGAACTGAAGGTACCGGAAAATGTGGCCGTAGTGGGTTTTGACGACATTCCCTTTGCTGCTTACGCCGAAGTAAATCTGACCACCGTTGCCCAGCCCAAATATACCATGGGTGAAATGGCGGCCAAAATTTTAATTGATGAAATCCGCAAGGGCCCCTCGCCGGAGAAAAAACATATTGTGTTACCGCCTACGCTGGTTATCCGGGCTAGCAGCGGAGGAAGGCGGGAAGACCCCAAAAACTCTAAACATTAAAAACTGCAACTTTCCCAAAAGAGGGCAATTGCTTGGTTTATATAAATAAACTAACCAAACAATATCTCAGAAAGTACCCCTCCTTTGATAGAAGCAATTTATTTTTGCCCTTATCCGTAAACGTTTTCAGCCTTCTTCAAACGTTTTCAGGTTCTCTTAAAATAAATTAAACCAAGGAGGAGAAACAGATGTCGCAAAAAATGCGGGCAGCAGTATTGTATGCAGACTGGGATCCTAAACCGGATTTCAAGCTAGGAGCCAAGGATATTGAAGGCAGGCAAACTTACCTTGGCAGTAAAGTCTGGCGCAATCCCCGGGTAGTCATTGAGGAAAGGGATATCCCAAAACCGGGCCCGGGAGAAGTGTTGATTGAGGTCAAAGCCTGCGGCATTTGCGGCAGTGACGTGCACATGGCTCAACCCGACGAGCAGGGCTATATCTGGTACCCGGGGCTCACCGGTTTTCCCGCCGTCCTGGGCCACGAATTTTCCGGAGTAGTTGTGGAAGCAGGCCCCGGGGCCATTAACAAGGCCACCAACCGGCCTTTTAAGGGCGGGGAAGAAGTATGCGCCGAGGAAATGCTCTGGTGCGGCCGTTGCCAGCCCTGCGCCGACGGCTACCCTAACCACTGCGAGCGCCTGGACGAAATCGGTTTCAATGTTGACGGTGCATTTGCCAAGTACATTGTGGTTCCCGACCGGGTCGTGTGGAGCCTGGAACCTTTGAAGGAAAGGTATCAGGGCATGGATTTATTCCTGGCCGGCAGCCTGGTAGAGCCCACCAGCGTGGCCTACAACGCTGTAATCCAGCGGGGCGGCGGAATTAAACCCGGTGATAACGTGGTTATATGCGGCGGCGGTCCAGTAGGTCTGGCGGCCTGCGCCATCCTCAAGCGCCAGGGCGCGGCACGGGTGATCCTTTCCGAACCGGAACCGGCCCGGGCGGAACTGGGTCTCAAGATGGGCGCTGATTATGTAATTAACCCCCTGAAGGAAGATTTTGTCCACCGGGTGTTAGAAATCACCGACGGTTATGGGGCCAAGCTATACCTGGAAGCTACCGGTTTGCCCACCGTGGTTTACCCCCAAATTGAACAGGTTATCTGGGAAGCGAGGGGCTTAAATGCCACCGTGGTTGTGGTGGCCCGGGCGGACGCCAAAATGCCTGTTACCGGTGAAGTGCTTCAGGTGCGGCGGGCACAAATCGTGGGTGCCCAGGGTCATTCCGGTGAAGGCACCTTCCCGCGGGTCATTCAGAGCATGGCCACAGGGATGAACATGCTCCCCCTGATTACCAAACAAATCACCCTGGACGAGGTGCCGGAAAACCTGGTCACTTTGCGTACCGACCGCAAGGAATGCAAGATTACCGTACGCCTGGATAAAGAGTAACAAGTGAAAAAGGCAGGTGGCCGTGAATTGCGGCCACCTTGCATAAAACAAGGTGAGGAGTGCAACAAGATGCAGGAAACCATGCTGGCAGCAATCTTTTCCGCTCCGGGCGAACTGAGCTTAAAGGAAGTACCTGTACCCACCATTAAAAAGGCTGATGAAGTGCTCCTGAAAGTGGAGGCAGCCAGTATCTGCGGTACCGACCTGCATATTCTCCATGTTCCACCGGGGCACCCCGGCACCATCGGCGCCATATTGGGCCATGAATATGTAGGAGAAGTCCTGGCCGTAGGCGATGAAGTTAAGGGGATAGCACCCGGTGACCGGGTAGTGGTAGATCCCAACGTCACCTGTGGGAATTGCCGCTACTGCAAAATGGGCCAGCCCAACATGTGCGAAAACATGACGACCCTGGGTATTTTCATTGACGGCGGCTTTGCGGAATATAACGTTGCCCCGGCCAGGGCGCTGCACAAAATCAGCAAGAAAATCCCCCCGGAAATCGCCGTATTTGCCGAACCCCTTTCCTGTGTAGTCAATGCCACGCAAAAGATCGCCTTGCATCCCGGAGAAACGGTGGTTGTGCTGGGGGCAGGTCCCATTGGTCTGTATTTCACCATGCTTTTGAAAGCCGCTGGCGCCGGCAAAATCATTGTTTCCGAGGTATCGGATTTCCGCAAGCAATATGCCCTAACCTGCGGAGCCACCCGGGTAGTGGATCCGACGAGAGAAGACCTGGCGGCAATGGTAATGGAGGAAACGGGCATCGGCGCCGATGTGGTGGTGGATGCGGTAGGGTGCCTCTTTAAGGACACACTTAATCTGGCCCGCCGGGGCGGAAGGATCCTGTTGTTTGGCCAGAATCAAAATGCCCGCGCAGAAATCGTACAAAATGTTATCACCCGCTACGAGCTTACGGTCATGGGCAGCTTCATCGCCAAATACACCTTCCCGGCCACCATCAAGATCCTGGAAAGCGGCATTTTACCGCTGGATAAATTAATTACCCATCGCTTAAGCCTGCAGGAAATCGAAAAGGGTTTTGCCGCCATGCGAAAAGGCGAAGCCATTGAAGTGGTAATAACACCGTAGGGTGTTCAAATTTAAATAAATCAAAGGAGTGTTTGAGATGAGCAAATGGGGTTTGCCTTTAAAAAACGGCGGGCACATGGACAAGGCCGATGGCATTTATCTCCAGAACATGACCTGGAAGCAAATCGAAGAGAGGCTGAAAAAGAACGACATCATCATCATCCCCGTGGGAGCCACCGAGGCGCACGGCCCTCACGCATGCATTGGCGAAGACACCTTCCTGGTCACCCGCATGGCTGAACTGGTTGCCCAAAAGACCGGTTGCACCGTGTCCCAACCCCTGTGGTGGGGCTCCCACCCCTATCACCACGTGGGGATGCCGGGCACCGTGGTGGTACCGGAAGAAATATTCATTGGCATGCTCAAATCCATCATGGCCGGGTACTGGAACATGGGCTTCCGCAAAATGATCCTGCTTAACGGCCACGGCCAGGAATACGTCATTCCCACTGCCATTCACCAGTTTGCCAAGACCTACCAGCTACCTATGATCGTAGTCAACGTTAACTGGTACCACGCCATTCAGGATCAGTTTAAACTGAAGTCCGAAGGCGGACCCTATGAAACCAACTTCATCCATGCTGACGAAGTAGAAACCTCCTGGTCGCTGGCCCTCTTCCCGGAAATGATCCGTATGGAAGACGCCGTAGATACACAGGTTAAAGGGTACATGCCCGAAGGACACGTGGACAAAGCGGGCAACCTGCTGCACCGCCCCATCGCCTGGTACGGTCATGTAGGTCTGGGGCCCATTGAAGTCTCCGCTTATCCGGAAGGCGTGGTTGGCAAAGCCACCCTGGCCGACGCCCAAAAGGCCATTCCAGGCATCGAAGCTTTCCTGGACTACATGGTTAAACTGCACGATGACATTCTCAAGCGTTTCCCGCCCGGAGTGCTGCCGCCCATTGAAGAGTTCACCCAGCGGCCCAGGGAAGAAGTGGAAGCCTATCTCAAAGGGCCCCTTAACGGCGGCCGGAGCATTTACGAGCTGCGCTACCCTCCCGCCTAAATTCATTTAAGGGACCGCCGGCAACCGGCGGTCCTTACCCCGCTTTAGCGAAAAGGAGGGTAGCTTATCATGAAGAAATGCATTGTAGTTTCCGGACCCACCCGCTTTGCCGCCCTGGCCTTTAAAGACGGCTTTACTGCAAGCATTCGCAAAGTGGCCCAACTGGGATACGACGCGGTGGAGCTGGCCATCCGGGATCCCCGCGCCATCGATGTGGAGGACATAGAAAAACTCCTGGCCAGCGTAAGCTTACCCGTAGCGGCCATTGGCACGGGTCAGGCATACGGGGATGAAGGGTTAAGCTTTACCGACCCCGAGGAAAGCGTACGTCAGAAGGCCATTCAACGTGTGAAAGATCACATCGCCCTGGCCGCCCGCTGGCAAAGTCAGGTGATAATCGGCCTGATCCGGGGAAAAGTCACCGCCGGTACGCCCAGGGAACTGGCCCAGTCCTGGCTGGTGGCGGCGCTGCAGGAATGTTGCGCCCTGGCCGAACAACAGGGGGTAAACCTGGTTCTGGAACCCATAAACCGGTATGAAACGGATCTAATCAATACCATTGCCGAAGCCATCGAATTAATCCGCCTGGTCGGTTCTGACAATCTGAAAATACTGGCCGATACCTTCCACATGAACATTGAGGAACCCTCAATCGTGGAAAGCATCAAAACCGCAGGCCCTTATCTAACCCATTTTCACATCGCCGACAGTAACCGCTGGGCCCCGGGTTACGGGCATTTGGATTTTCCATCCATCATCAGTACCTTAAAAGAGATCAATTATCAAGGGGCCGTTTCCGCAGAGATTCTTCCCAAACCCGATCCTGAAACCTGTGCCGGGGCTACCATTAATTATTTAGTCAGGCTGGGTTTATAGCATTTTTGCCTTCCACCGGCCGTAGTGCGTCTAAAATAAAAGGAGGGGCTCCTGTGCTAAAAAAACACGTCCACTTGAAACAAATCCTTGATTGTGGCATTGTCGCCGTAGTGCGGGCTGAAACACCCGGACAAGCTCTGAAGGTAGCGGAAGCCGTACGCAAGGGCGGCATTACAGCCATTGAAATCACCATGACGGTGCCTGGAGCAATCGACGTGATCAGGGAACTGGTCAGCAATTTTCGCCCAGAGGAGATGCTGGTAGGGGCGGGTACCGTGCTGGATGCGGAAACCGCGCGCCTCGCCATGCTGGCCGGAGCAGAATTTATTGTCGGACCCAATTTGAATCCAGAAGTGGTACGCATCTCCAACCGTTATCAAAAAATCTGTATGCCCGGCGCCATGTCCGTAACGGAAGTGGTGCAGGCTATGGAGCTGGGCGCCGACGTGGTAAAGATTTTCCCGGGCAGCATCTTTGGACCGGAAATTATCAAGGCCATCAGAGGGCCCCTGCCCCAGGCTCCCTTGATGCCCACCGGCGGAGTTAGCCTGGACAACGTAGACCGCTGGATCAAGGCAGGAGCGGTAGCCGTGGGGGTTGGCAGCGAAATTACCAAAAAGGGCTTGCAGAACAACGACTATGACCTGATCACCGAAACCGCCCGGGCCTTTGTAGAAAAGATCCGGGCCGCCCGCCAGCAGTAAAACGAGATGATCCGGAGCACTTTTTGCGGTTATAGGAAACGGGCATGAGTACTGAAATAAAACTCCAACTCTTATGTCCAGTGCAAGAAACCGGCATCACAGCTACACTTGCGTTTATTTAAGGAGGGTTTCATATGGCTGCCAAGGTAGTTTGTTTCGGAGAAATTATGCTGCGCCTGTCCACTCCCGGTTACCAAAGGTTTGTGCAGGCCCAGTCCTTCGATGTCACCTACGGTGGGGGAGAAGCCAACGTGGCCGTTTCTCTGGCCAATTTTGGCCTGGACGCCTATTTTGTAACCAAAGTACCCAATAATCCCATCGGCCAGAGCGCGGTAAACCATTTACGCCGGTTTGGGGTTAATACCAGCTACATTGCCCGGGGCGGAAACCGGTTGGGCATCTATTTCCTGGAAACCGGAGCTTCCCAGCGTCCTTCCAAGGTGGTTTATGACCGGGCCCATTCCGCCATTGCCGAAGCCCGGCCCGAAGATTTCAACTGGCCGGAAATCCTGGCAGGTGCCAGGTGGTTTCACTTCACCGGCATTACGCCAGCTTTAAGCGACAATGTGGCCGAAATTACCCTGGCGGCCGCAAGGACCGCCAAAGAGCTGGGCCTTACCGTGAGCTGTGACCTCAATTACCGCAAGAATCTTTGGACACCGGAGAAGGCCAACCAGGTTATGTCCCGTCTCATGGAATATGTGGACGTGTGCATCGCCAACGAAGAGGATGCCGAAAAGGTCTTTGGGATCAAAGCAGCCGGTTCCGATGTCATCAAAGGCGCTTTAAGCGATGCCGGTTACCGGGATGTAGCCCGGCAGCTGGTCGAACGCTTTGGATTTAAATATGTGGCCATTACCTTAAGGGAAAGCTACTCGGCATCGGACAACGGCTGGTCGGCACTGCTTTACGACGGCAAAGAGTTTTATAAATCCCGTAAATACGATATCCGTATAGTGGACCGGGTAGGCGGCGGGGATTCTTTTGGCGGGGGCCTTATCTATTCTTTGCTGACCGGCAAGGGGCCTGAGGAAGCAATTAACTTTGCCGTGGCCGCTTCCTGCCTGAAACACACCATCCCCGGCGATTTTAACATGGTTACCGTAGACGAGGTGGAAACCCTGGTCAAAGGCGACGGCTCGGGCCGGGTACAAAGGTAGGTCTCCTATTGCACATTAACTGAAAACTGTTCTAAAATTAGGTGAAAGACGGCTGTTCCGGTGCTTGACTATTACACTGCCCGGAGTAGCCGTCTTCTTAAATTTATCTTTAGCTCAACTTCAGTATAATAGCCAGTTTTCTGCGGGAAGGAACTGCCGGGATAACACTTTACTTTTTCCCCGGGGTTCCTGTATTGCTTTTCACAAGCACCTCCACCATGTATACACCTTCCTTCTCCGGGCATTACTAAAAAAAATGTTTCCGGGAGGAAGACAGATGGCCAAAAGGGAAAGGGTCCAGCTAGGCGGCCGGGTCAGTGTACACGACTCGGTCCAGGAAATGTACGAGCATATCCACCGGGACGGTTTAACCAATGTATGGGATCGCTTTGAACCCCAGGAGAAAATCCGGTGTAACTTCTGCCTGGCGGGAGTTAGCTGCCAGCTTTGTACCAATGGTCCCTGCCGCATTTCGGATAACGTAGGAGCCATTCTGGGTGTATGCGGCATCGACCGCAACGCTATGGCCATGCGGGACATGCTTTTGCGCAACGTGATGGGTACCGCCACCTATACCCACCACGCCTACGAAGCCTTCCGCACCCTCAAGGCCACGGCGCAGGGGAAAACGCCTTTTTCCATCACAGATAAAGATAAGCTGTACAGCTTCGCCGGGCAGGTAAAGGTAGATACCAACGGTTCTCCCGAACAGGTGGCCATTCGCCTGGCCGATTTTCTGATCAGCGAACTTTACCGCGACTACGATGAACCCAGCACCATGGTGGAAGTTTTCGCCCCCGAACCACGGAAAAAACTATGGCGGGAACTGGCCATTTACCCTGCCGGAGTGATACATGAAATTAAAGACGCTACTGCCAGTTGCCTGACCAATGTGGACGGGCACTTTGTTTCTTTGGCCCAAAAGGGTCTGCGCCTGGGCATAGCCTGTATATACGGCGCCCAGATCGGCCTGGAAATGGTGCAGGACATCCTTTTTGGCACCCCCATGCCCCATGAGGTGGAAGTGGACCTGGGCATCATGGACCCGGACTACGTGAACATCGTGTTCAACGGACATGAACCCTGGATTGGCGTGGCCACCATTCTGGCCGCCCGGGACACCCAGGTCCAGGCCCGGGCCCGGGAGGCGGGCGCAAAGGGCGTGCGGGTAACCGGTTCCATCGAAAGCGGCCAGGAGGTACTCCAGCGATTCACCATTGACGATGTCTTCCGGGGATTAACGGGAAACTGGCTGACCATTGAACCCCTGTTGGCCACCGGTACGGTAGACGTCTTTGCCATGGACGAAAACTGTTCTCCCCCCTGGCTGGCCCCTTATGCCGAAAAATACGGGGTTACTCTGGTATGCGTCTCCGACCTGGTGCGCATGCCCGGGGTGGAAAAACACCTGGACTATAAGCCCACGGAAGTGGCCAGTCAGGCCCGGGAACTGATCCGCCTGGGCATTGAAAATTTCAGGAAACGTCGCGGCCGCATTACACCCAGGGTGCCCAGGAGAGTGCAAAAGGCCATTGCCGGGTTTTCCACCGAAGCGGTACTCAAAGCACTGGGGGGCAGGCTGGACCCCCTGGTGGATGTGCTTAAGGCCGGAAAAATTAAAGGCGTGGTGGCCCTGGTCAACTGCACCACCATTTCCACCGGTCCCCACGACTACATGACCGTGGAGTTGGCGAGAGAACTGATCCGGCGCAACATACTGATCGTCAGCGGCGGTTGCGGCAACCACGCCCTGGAAGTGGCCGGCTTGGCCAGTCTGGAAGCGGCAGAACAGGCGGGGGAGGGCCTCCGGGAAATCTGCCGGTCTTTAAATATCCCTCCGGTGCTCAGTTTCGGTACCTGTACTGACACGGGGCGCATCTCCATGCTGGTCACCACCGTGGCCAACCACCTGGGGGTGGACACCAGTGCCCTGCCCGTGGCCGTAACCGCGCCGCAGTACCTGGAGCAAAAGGCCACCATTGACGGGCTTTTTGCCCTAGCCTTTGGCCTTTACACCCATCTTTCGCCCACTCCTCCGGTAACCGGGGGCCCCGACCTGGTCAAGCTGTTGACCGAAGATATGGAAGGCATTACCGGAGGGAAGGTTGCCCTGGGAGACGACCCGGTGCAGGCGGCCAACGGCATTGAGGAACACATTAACAAAAAACGTGCCGCCCTGGGAATTTAAGCATTAGCTGAGCGAAAAAGGTTCAGGCAAAATCTCTCAAAATCTTTTAGGAAAGCATCATTAGCCGATAACCCACTTCCACGCGACCAAATACGAACGCAGGAACGAAAAAGTGCGCCCGGACTAAGTTAACCCCCTTGCCATGTCACGTGGCGAGGGGAGTCTAATGCTGGGGACCGGATCGGCGCCTGTACATTTGCAAAAAACTCTGGCTCAACGGATAGGGACCACGCTCATAGCGGGAACAGGGAAATTCGGAACAATCCCGGGAGCAGTAATCGATGTTCCGGGTAATGGCGCAGGCCAGCACGGGGCAGCGAAAACCCAACTGTTCCTGAATGTTGATTTTGGCCCGAGCTTCAATGCTGTTGCCGGGACCGCAGGACGCACATTTGCCCCGGTTGTACAGGCCACAGGCATCGCAGGCCAGCCCACAGGGACCGGTAGCCATGAAAAAACCTCCTTGAAACAATCAAAAAACCAGCATGATGGCATTGCAAACACGACATTCCGGAAAATATTTTATCTATCGCTTTTTGCCATTTCAATGACTTCTTGTTTTTCTGAGAGGGCGCGTCCACTCCGGCCCACCAACATCTAACCCCTTGACATTGGTTTGGGGATACAGTAAAATTAATATTGCCAGCAGGTAATGTCGGGGCGTAGCTCAGTTTGGCTAGAGCGCTACCTTGGGGTGGTAGAGGTCGCACGTTCGAGTCGTGTCGCTCCGACCAGAGAAAAGCCCGTAAGGCCGCATAAATAAGGCTTACGGGCTTTAATTTTTTGGAGCAGGCCGGGCGGGGGTCCGGAAGGAATGATTGCCGCAGGGAATTTGGATATTTTCCCCCTGCGGCTTTTTGCTCATACCACAGCTTCACAATGTACGCCCCCCTGCATAAATTCTCTGCGCTCGTCACCCTCCCTCTAATTTCTTAGTAAGAAACTGCCGAAGTAGTACTTGGAGTAGTTTCACTATTAAATTAATGAAATAACTTAAAATAAGGAAGGAGAATGCCCATCATGATCCTGCCCCGATTGAACGGTAAAAAAGCATGCCAGAAAAAAATAGAATCAACTCCTGTTGTGCCTTCCGAATAATCATTATCAGACTCCCGGGAGAAAACGGCTGTTGACCAGCTAGAGCAGGCAGAACGCGATCTGCTTAGCTGTGCTCTAGAGCTGGCTCCTTTTATCAAGGGGCTGTTGGGTGAAGAGGTGGGTATATACGTCTCGGACCTGGAACGGTACATATATTGCGATCCGGGGCGTGTAGGCCTCTCTCTAAAAGCAGGGGATATCGTCAAAGAAGGCAGCGTGACGGCCCTGGCTCTGGACACCGGCAAAAGACAAACCAGACGGGTGGGAAAAGAGGTCTACGGCATACCTTACATCGGCATTTCTTATCCTATTACCGACCCCAGGACGGGCAAAATAGTCGGTACCCTGGGCATGACCACCCCCATTACACGCCAGGAAAATCTAATCTCATTATCAGAAGAAATGGAAAACCAGATTAACACCATTGCCATGGCCACCTCAAACCTTTCCGCCACCTCGGAAGAACTGGCGGCGACCACGGAGAACCTGAACAACAATGCCCAAAAGATCAGGAACGAAATTAAGAAAACCGATGGTATTGTCGCCCTCATCGAGGAAATCGCCGAGCAGACTCACCTGCTGGGTTTGAATGCGGCCATTGAAGCGGCCCGGGTGGGTGACGCCGGACGGGGTTTTAATGTGGTGGCCGGGGAAATACGCAAACTATCCCAGGATACCCAGCGCTCGGTTAAAGAGATCATGCAGACCCTGCATGACGTACAGCAATCCATTCTGGACCTGACTAACTCAATTGAGCAGATGTCTATGGCTGCCCAGCAACAGGCTGCCTCGTCCCAGGAAATTAACGCTTCTGTCAACGAACTGGCTGCCGTATCCGGGCAACTGAAAAAACTGGCCGACGAACTGGTCGTTTAAGTATCTGGGAATTTGCCTAAAAAGATAAAAAAATGCAACTTACTAAAGAAAAAGACGCTTAAGGCCGAGTATCAGTATAGCAAGCTGGGTTGTTTTAAAACGCCAAGAAACCTTGAACCCCGGATTATCCTTGACACATGCTAAATACACCGAAAGGGCAATGAGTATCCCAATGGCACAGAAAAACTGCTGGAAAGTTTTAAAGTGTTTGGGCTCTCTAAAGTGGTTCATATTACCATGGAAGAAGGATAAAATTAGGCCCTGGGCCTTTTGTCCCTGGCCCAGCTAAATGCCATCAATGAATCTTATACCGACTTGGTAGAACATAAAACGGCAAACATGAGTAAAGTTCAGGATATCCTTATACGGTATGAGAAAACGGCCCTGGATTTACGAGGCTACATGCTTACCGGCAATCCCAGTTATCTCAATGCCTATTTGGTGGAAACCAGGTACCTGCAAAGGGACCTTTCCGAACTGGCCAAACACCTGCAAAGCAACGACGAACGCTCGTTGCACTTGGCCCTTCAAGCAGCCCACGCCGATTCTGAAAAATATGCCCAGACGGCAATCCGGCTCAGGCAAAATAACCAAATGGAAGAATTAACCCAGTATCTCCAAACCAGTGGGGATATAATCACCGCAGTTATCTACGCCGGCCAGGCCCTGGTGGATGAAGAACAGCGGCTTTTGAACTTGGGAAAGCAAGAAAACGCCAGGCGGGTTAAGCAGGCTATAGCCCTGGTCCCGACGATGATCGTCTTAGCCTTACTTGTCGGCCTGGGGGTTAGTTTATGTATGTCCCGCTCAATTGCCAACCCCCTGGTCAGAATTGAAAAAAGGGCTGCCCGCATTGCAGCCGGCGACCTGACCGGCGAAGCAGTAAGCGTCAAAACCCGGGATGAGGTGGGCCGGATGGCCCGGGCGTTCAACCAAATGGCCGGCAGTTTAAAACAAATAGTGCAGGAGTTGAGGGACAAAGCCCAAACCCTGTCCTCCGCTTCCCAGCAACTGGCTGCCACCGCTGAAGAGACTGCCGCCATGGCCAACGAAACGGCAGCTACCATCAGCCAGGTAGCTACCTCGGCCCGGCAGGTATCCGACAACGCCCAGGAGGTGTCCCGGACCGCGGCTATGGCATCCCGGCATGCTAACGATGGTACCCGGGCTATCATGCAAATTACCGCCCAGATGGAAAACATGGCCCGGGTTTCGGAAGCCGCCTCCCGGGCCATGGAAAGCTTAAAATCCAAGTCACAGAACATCAGCGCTATGGTGGAACTGATTACCCAAATTGCCGATCAAACCAACCTGCTGGCTTTAAATGCAGCCATTGAGGCCGCCAGGGCCGGTGAGCACGGCCGTGGTTTTGCAGTAGTTGCCGAAGAAGTACGCAATCTGGCAGAACAATCGGCCCGGGTGGCACAGGAAATACAGAAGGTCATTGAATCAATCCAGCAGGAAACGAAAGAAGCAGTGAACGCAACAGAAACCAGTGCCCGGGAGATCGAAGCCGGAAACCAGGTGGTAACAGAAGTAAAACGCTCCCTGCAGGAGATTATCCGCTCGGTACAGGAACTTTCTTCCCGTATACAGGAGGTGGCTGCAGCCGCCCAGGACATTTCCACCGGAGTGCAGGACGTCACGGCCGCAGCCGAGGAACAGTCTTCTGCCATGGAAGAATTATCGACTACTGCCGAATCTTTGTCCGGTATCGCCAGTGAACTAAAGAATCTGTCCTCCAGGTTTAAAGTGTAGCAGGCTGCCCCGGGGAACAGTCGGTCTTTTCCCTGCGAACTTGTAAATCGCCAGGCAGGGGTTGCTCAAAAATAAACCGGCTTACTGGCATCATCTCAGAAGGCGGGTATGTCATTAGCCATACTCGCCTTTATTTTTATGCCTTGAGTGCCACTACGTCCTTCAGTCAAAACACCTGGTGGTCAACTGGCGCATATTTTGTGGTTGAGGATTTTACTGAGGGGGCGAAGGACAATGGCTAAAGGAAAGGACCCGCAGTGGGAAACCCGGATTAACCGGGAACCGGTGCTGGTGGGGAGCGGGAGAATCATCAGCGAGCAGGGGGACGTGGTGGCAGCCACCGGGCGCCGCACAGCCGTTTTCGCACCAGAAAATAATATTTACCGCCTGCTGAGTACTATCGATGTACCGGCGGAAGTATTAAGCCTGACAGTGGGAATGGGAAACTTCACGCCGGATCAGATTATTGCCGGCACCCTGGACAAGATCCTGACCTGGTCGGCCCGCGGGGAAACTATTATTCCCTTCTGGAGTACTCCGCCGGAACCCGAGGCCCGTTTCGTCAGTTTGGCCCTGGGAGACGTGAATGGGGACGGGCGGTTGGAAGTCGTAGCCGCCGCCGAGGGGGCAGGTGCTTTTTATGTTTATGAACAGCCGGAGATGCCGGGGGCAGGAATGAATCTCCAGTTGCTGGCCATCCGGCTGGTACCCGGGGCACCGCAGAAAGTAACCGTAATCGAACGAACCGGGATGTTACCTTTAATTGCAGTTGCTTTCCTGGAAGCAGGCAATTGGGGCATCGTTACTTTTTCCTATACGGAGAGGGGCTTTGTAAGCGGACCCTTACTGGAACGTCTGCCCGCCGGCTTGACGGCCATGGCATCCGGGAGATTAACAGGTGCCACCGGGGAAGATCTGGCCTGGGGCGGCGATGACGGGCGGGTCCGGGTAATGGCAGTGGAGGAAACCCTTTCTACCGTACTCACCACCGATGACCTGGGAAGCACCATCTCAGCCCTGGCCGTGGGGAGGTTGGGTGACCGGGAGGTGCTGGCAGCAGGAACCCCCGAAGGACATATCTTTATTTACCCCGTGCCGGTGTTTTCCCCGTCACCCGAACAGGCGATAACGGTAGAAGTTCCGGTTAATGACCTGGTTTTCACCGCTAACGGCCGACTGGTAGTGGGCAGCCGGGAAGGACGGGTTCTGGTAACCTGGATGGGCAGCGGTTCTTCTTTTTTCCTGCACCGGGTACGCCCCGGAGAAACCCTTTGGGCACTGGCCCGCCGTTATAACACATCGGTAGAGGAAATCATCCGGCTTAACGGGTTGACCAACCCTGATTGCATTTATCCGGGGGACCTCTTGCAAATTCCTTTGGCGTAACACTTAAGCCTTCAAAAAAAGCATAATTTTGCTATCCCGGGACAAAGAATAATAGTGCTTCGGCAAAACCAACAAGGGAGGCGATGTTCATGCGCGTTGAAGTGGACCAGGATCTTTGTATCAGTTGCGGCACCTGCGTGGACACTTGTCCTGAAGTATTTGACTGGAACGATGAAGATAAAGCCCACGCCATTGTAAACGAAGTACCCCCTGAGTTGGAGGATCAGGCCCATGAGGCCGTAGAAAGCTGCCCCACAAACGCCATCTCAGAGTATTAGGTCGTACCTCTATTTTTACCCGTAGCCCTGAGTCATCTCTACTTTCCAACCCTGCCTGTAGCCAGCAAGGTCCCGGGATTAAATTCCAAAGGCCCCTTTGCAAAGCACGGTTTATATTATAAACCGTGCTTTTGATCTGAAGGAGGTAAATTCCCCTGACGTAACGAATAAGAGAGAACGGGGAGAATAATACTGGTTAATGCTGGTAAAGTAAATGGTAAAAGTCCGGCCGCTCGAAAAACCGTACCTGGGGGAGAAGAAGCGTGTCCAAATTTAAGGTACTGCATGTTATTCGCCCGGCCAGGGGCGGCATGAAAAACCACCTGCTTTCCCTTTTATCACTGGGAGATAAAAAATTATTTGAGCCTGTTGTAGCCTGCCCTCCTGGAAATATGATCCAGGAAATCGCAGACCTAGGGATAAAGGTAGTTCCCATACCTCTTGCGGGTGAACTTTCTCCCCGCTCTGATTGGCGTGTTTTGCGCATCCTGGTGGATACCCTGATGGCTGAGAAAATCACCATTATGCATGCCCATAGCGCCAAAGCAGGGCTGGTGGCACGGGTGGCCGCAAAGGTGGCTCGTACTCCAGTTGTTTTCATGACGGCTCATAACTCCATTTTCTATGAATTCTGGCCGCCCTGGAAAAAAGCCGCCTTTGCCTTTGGGGAGCGGCTCCTGGCCCGCTACACCCATCGCATTTTAACCGTATCGGAAGCCCTGAGGCAAGAGCTATTGATAAGGGAAAGACTGCACCCGGACCGGGTGGTCACCATACATAACGGCATAGATCCGGCTCCCTTCCGCCGGGAGGTTGACAGGCGGGCGGTACTGCGTTCCCTTGGTCTGCCTCCCCTCGGCCGGCTGGTGGGTACCATCGCCCGCCTGGCCCCCCAAAAAGGGGTGTCTTACTTCCTTCAAGCCGCGGCCATTCTTTGCCGGGACTACCAGGTGAATTTCGTGGTCGTAGGGGATGGCCCTTTACGCATGGTCCTGGAGGAGGAGGGCAGAGCCCTGGGGCTTGGCGGACGTCTTTTTTTCACCGGGGAGCGACGGGATATCCCCCAAATCTTAGCCGCGATGGATGTTTTTGTCCTGCCTTCCATCACTGAAGGTTTACCCCTGACCATCCTTGAGGCCATGGCCGCGGGAAAACCGGTGGTAGCAACCCAGGTGGGTGGATTACCGGAAGTGGTGGTAGACGGAGAAACCGGCTTTTTGGTACCGCCCCGGGATCCCCAGGCTCTTGCCCGGGCCCTGGCCCAGTTGCTTTTGGAACGGCAGAAGGCGGAAGAAATGGGCCAGAAGGGAAGACAAAGGGTTATGCAGCACTTTACCGTGGAAGCCATGGTGCGTAAAATTGAGGAGGAGTATAAGAGTGCGCTTTTGAGCCGGGGTTTTCTACCTGCCCGGTCCGTAAGCTAAACAGATGGAAAAAGCCTTCAAATTAATCAGTGCTAACAACAGATAGGCAAAAAAAACATCAAGTAAAAGGTGACTAAACTATGAAAACCAGGCAGTCGTTCATTATTATCGCCCTCATCTTTTTTATGGCCTTTTTCCAGACCCCCCAACAGGCCGGCACTGAACCGGCATTGCAGGCCGCCCTGCCGTCCAAAGATAAACAAGGTAAACCCTTTATACCTGCACCCCGGGGGGGCAGGGTAGTCATGGTTGTTGTGGATCGGTTGAGCCTGTCCGATTTAAAGCATTTGCCCCATCTGCAAAAGTTGCAGCAACAGGGTGCATTAGGACTGATGAACGGCAATACGGCAGGGGCCTTAACCCCGGAAAACACCTACGCTACCATTGGAGCCGGGGTGCATATTACTGCTAACGGCACGGCAGCTCTGGGCTTCAACGCCCGGGAGAGATTAGAATGGGGTACCGCCGGCGAGGAATTTTACCGGCGCACGGGCACGGTTGTAGAACCCGGCGCGTTGGTCCAGGTGGGTATTGTGCGCATCCACAAGCAAAACCAGCAACTGCCCTATCCAGCCATACCGGGCGCTCTGGGCTCTGCTCTGCATAAAGCGGGCTTGAAAACCGCCGTTTTAGGAAATGCCGACGTTCCCCAGGGGTTACGGCGGCAGGCACTGAGTATAGCCATGGATGAAGGCGGCGTGGTAGATTACGGCAATGTTGGTACAGCAATGCTGGCCAGTGATCCCTCCTTCCCGGGGGGACTACGTACCGATTACGGAAAGCTGTTGCACGCTTTTGACCGGCTACCACCGGAGGTATCTCTGGCTGTTCTTGAACTGGGGGATCTCTCGCGGCTGGACGAAATGCGCGGCGATGTTTTGGATAAAGTAATGGATAAACAGCGCCGGTTAACCCTGGAAAGGGTGGATCAATTTATCGGGGAACTGGCTTCGCGGCTCGATCCACACCGGGAGCTGTTGCTCATCGTTTCCCCCACACCCGGGAAAGACATTGCGGGCGGTTCAAATTACCTGACTCCCATCATGGCCGTTGGGGCAGGGGTCACTCCCGGTACGTTATCTTCTCCCACCACCAAAAGGGCCGGCGTGGTGATGAACACCGACATTGCCCCAACAGTTTTGCACTTTCTAAGAATAGGAATACCCGGGGAAATGACCGGCCAGCCCATGTGGGTAACGGCTCCCGAAAAGGGCCAAATCGGTTTTTTAGAGCGTATGCTAAACCAGCTCACTCTTACGTACAATATCCGCCCGAATATACAAAAGGGGTATATTTTTTATCAGCTCATTCTGCTATTGATATCCCTTTACTGCATTTTCTGGCGGCGCACCAGGCTGGGCCGGGTGCTGGAACCATTTTTGCTCTCGGTTATGGTGGTACCCCTGGTCTATTTGCTGCTGCCTTTACTACCCCAGCCGACAACCTGGGTGGTTGTTTTAGAAATGGTAACTCTAACCGTTCTTATTACTCTGTTAACGGTTTTTATGCATCGCAGGTGGCAGCTGGATCCCTTTATCTTTTTATGCTTTGCCAATGGGGGGGTGATTTTACTGGATGCCGTGCTGGGAGGACCCCTGCAAAAAACGGCCATCATGGGATACGACCCCATCGTGGGCGCCCGCTTTTACGGTATTGGCAATGAATACGAGGGTATTCTCATCGGTTCAATGATTATTGGATCTACAGCCCTGGTAACCCGGTTATCCCACTGGCGGAAACCCCTGTTACTCTTTACCGGGGTAATGTACATGGTCACCATTTATGTTTTGGCCGCCCCGCAACTGGGTACCGATGTGGGGGGAACCATAGCCGCTACCGGTGCGTTCTTTACTACCTTTTTATTGCTCACAGGCCGATCCCTGACTATTCAAAACGTTATCCGGATTGTCCTGGGTGTGGTGGCACTGCTGGTGGCCTTTATGATTTACGACCTCCATCGGCCGCCCTGGCTGCAATCCCACATCGGGCGCAACACGTCCCTGGTATTACAGGGAGGTTGGCCTGTAGTGCTGGATATTATCCAGCGTAAGTCAGAGTTGAACATCAAACTGCTCCGCTACACCATCTGGAGCCGCATTTTCCTGGCCAGCCTGGGCAGCCTGGTGCTGCTCTTTCACCGTCCGGTAGGCGTGATGGCGGCCATCAGGAGCAAATATCCCGACCTCTTTCGCGGCTTTATTGGCGTCACTACGGCCAGTATCCTGGTCTTGATTTTTAATGATTCGGGGATAGTGGCCGCAGCCACTACCATGGTTTTTGGCGCCCCACCTTTGGTTTATCTGGTACTCAAAGAGATTGCCGAAGAAACACCAAAAGTGTAAAAGAAACCCTATCAGGACCTTTAAAATTTTATTTGACAACCACAAATCTTATGCTACAATTGAACTTGATTGGAATTGGCCAATCCTGACAAATGTCGAGTTTGTCAGGTGGCTTGATTCCAATAATATTTTGGTCAAAGGGGGAAGATAACTAAGATGAAACACTTGGGCCGCCATGTCTTGGCTGAAATTTATGGCTGCGAATTCGACATCCTCAACGACATCGAGAAAGTGGAAGAAATCATGGTCAATGCAGCCCTCGAAGCAGGAGCGGAGGTAAGGGAATGCGTGTTCCATAAATTCAGCCCGCAGGGAGTCAGCGGCGTGGTGGTTATCTCCGAATCCCACCTGGCCATTCATACCTGGCCGGAGCTGGGTTATGCAGCGGTTGATGTGTTTACCTGTGGTGAAAAGGTCGATCCCTGGGATGCATGCAACTACCTGACCAGCCAATTTCGTGCCAAGCACATGTCGGCCAGAGAAACCAAACGCGGTATCTTTCCCGTCGCTGAACAACCGGCTGAGCAACAGGTAGCTGTCAATCTTTAGGAGGGGGATTTTTATTAGTACCCGGCTAACCAAGGGCTAGTGAGCCTTGCGATCTGAAAAAAGATTGCAGGGCTCACTGCATTTTTCGGCCATTTTTCATACCGGGAAGGAAATTTTTTAGCCGTAACGAATCAATATTAAGTTAGGGTAAAATTAAGGAGGTCTAAAATGTTCGACCGGGTACTCGCCCCCATTAAATCAGAACTTCAGCAAGCGCAAAACATACTGGCCAAATCCCATCAGATCCGGGCCGGGCACCTCGGCAGGTTTGCCAGCCTGGTACCCGGCAGTTTTCATGATATCATCCGCCCCGCCCTGGTACTGTTGTCGGCCAGGATTTTTGCGCCTCTAAATTCCCAGGCCGTTGCCCTGGCAGCCGTTATACAGTTCATCTACCTGGCTGCCCGCATACACCGTAATGTCCGGGAGTGCCCCGGACCGGAGGACCCGACAGACGGTTACCAGTTTCCGGTGCTGGTTGGAGATTACTTTTATAGCCGGTTTTTTACATGCCTGTGTAACCATGGTGTGGTGAAGTACTTAAAACCCCTTTCTAGAATAATCTGTGAAATGAGTGAGGGCGGTATCCTGCGTATCAAAAGTGGAGATGGACAGCTAAATGCGGACGTGCTCAAGCAAATTGTCTACAAGGAAACGGCCGTCCTTTTTGGCGGCGGGTGCCGGCTGGCCGGCCACCTGGCCGGTGCGTCGGAACGGGAACAAAAAGCATTGGACAGGTTGGGAACAAGCTTTGGTATGGCCGTGGGGTTAAGCGAATATGCCCAGGAAACCAACGGCTACCTTGGGGAAGCCCTCCTGGCTCTAACTGGTCTTCCCCCGGGGGAAAGTCGCGATATTTTAGAACAATTAATCCTGCTATTCCAAAAACAAAACGCTGGACTGGCCGTCCAGGTAGGATAAGCAAAAAGGAGCAAGATTGATGGTCCGCATTCCATCACCCTATCGCAGCAAAGAAGAATATGTACACGCCATCTTTTCTTCCATAGCCCACCGCTACGACCTTTTGAACACCGCCTTGAGCTTTAACCGGGACAAGTACTGGCGCCGTTTCGCCGCCGCCCAGACCAGCCTGCAGCCGGGAGGCTACGGCCTGGATGTCTGCTGCGGGACGGGGATGCTCACCATCGAGCAGGCGCGCCTGACCGGACCCCGGGGCCGGGTGGTAGGGCTGGACTTTTGTGAAAACATGCTGGCAAAGGCCAGGGAAAACGTTAAAAAAACTCCCTTTTCCGAACAAATCCAGTTTGTGCAGGGAAATGCCGTTAATTTGCCCTTCCCGGATAATACCTTTGACTGTGCCACCATTGGCTTTGCCCTGCGCAATGTACCGGATATCCGCAAAACCATCAGTGAAATGGCGCGGGTGGTCCGGCCGGGGGGCAAAGTGGTATCCCTGGAATTGTCCAAACCCAGCGTTCCCATTTTCAAGCAGCTCTATTATTTTTACTTCAACCACCTGGTACCCCTTCTAGGGCGTCTGGGAATCGGCTTCGATGGCCCGTATAGCTACCTGCCCAATTCCTTAAAGGATTTTCCCCACCAGCGGGAAATCAAAGAGCTCTTTCGTGATGTGGGCTTAGCGGATGCCCGCTACTACGAACTTACCGGTGGAATTGTTACCGTACACGTGGGTACCGTGGTTTAAGGCGGAGGTAGTGTCATGGCTTATAAAGATTTGCGGGCCTTCCTTTCTGTACTGGAAAGGAGGGGAATGTTAAAAAGAATCACCACGGAAGTGGATGTGGAGCTGGAAATAACCGAGATTACAAACCGGGTTTGCAAAGCCGGCGGGCCGGCACTGCTTTTTGAAAATGTGCGGGGTTACGATATGCCTGTGTTGACCAATGCCTTTGGTTCTCTGGAACGGATGTGTCTGGCCCTGGAGGTAGAAAACCTGGATCAGATTGGAGAAGAATTAATTAGTATTTTGCAACCTGCCGAACTGCCCGTAACTTTTCTGGATAAGCTCAAGGCCATACCGAAGCTGGCCCAATTGTCCTCGTTTATACCCAAAATAGTGCCAACCGGTCCCTGCAAGGAAGTAATTATCCGGAACAACCCTTCCCTGAAAGAACTGCCAGTGCTCAAATGCTGGCCCCTGGATGGAGGGCCATTTATCACCCTGCCCCTGGTCTTCACCCGGGACCCTCTTACGGGACGGCGCAATGTGGGTATGTACCGCATGCAGGTTTTTGACGAACGTACCACGGGTATGCACTGGCACATCCACAAGGGAGGGGCAGAACATATACGAAACTATGATGGTCCCATGCCCGTAGCAGTGGCCATTGGTGCCGATCCGGCGGTTATTTATGCGGCGACGGCCCCTCTGCCTTCCGGAATCGATGAAATGCTCTTTGCCGGTTTTTTACGCAAAGAACCGGTGGAACTGGTCCGCTGTGAAACGGTGGACCTGGAGGTTCCCGCCAATGCCGAAATCATCCTGGAAGGTTACGTGGACCCGCGGGAGACCCGCGTGGAGGGACCCTTTGGTGACCACACGGGCTATTATTCTCTGCCGGATCATTACCCGGTTTTCCATTTGACCTGTATTACCCGGCGTAAAAACCCTATTTACACCGCGACCATTGTGGGCAAACCACCAATGGAAGACGCCTATCTCGGTAAGGCCACCGAGCGCATCTTCTTGCCCCTGATGCGGCTGCAGCTACCGGAAATTGTGGACATAAACATGCCCTTTGAGGGAGTATTTCATAACTGTGTTATTGTATCAATTAAAAAACACTACCCGGGACAGGCCAAAAAGGTAATGTGCGCCCTGTGGGGTATGGGACTGATGATGCTGGCCAAGCTGATTATTGTGGTGGATGAAAATGTGGACGTACAAAACCTTTCCGAAGTAATGTGGAGGGTATTCAATAATGTCGACCCGCGCCGGGATGTCCTGATGGTGGACGGCCCCCTGGATGCCCTGGATCATTCGTCGCCCTTACCCCATTACGGCAGTAAAATGGGCATTGACGCCACCCGGAAAGGTCCCGGCGAAGGACATATGAGGGAATGGCCCCCGGATATAGAGATGAGCGCAGACATCAAGGAACTTGTGGACAGGAAGTGGGAGAGCTATGGTTTATAGGATAGTGCACAAGACACGCATTATCCTGGAAATGATTAAATTTGAACATACCGTTTTTGCCCTGCCCTTTGCTTATGTGGGTGCGCTCCTGGTACAAAAACAAATACCCAGCCTGCACGACCTGCTCTGGATTACCCTGGCCATGGTGGGGGCCCGCACTGCCGCAATGTCTCTCAACCGGTTAATTGACCGGCATATTGATGCGCTAAATCCCCGTACGGCCAACCGGGCGCTGCCCCGGGGATTGATTAACGTAAAGGAAGTGTGGCTTTTAGTCATCCTTTCCTTTGCCCTGTTGTCTCTGTCAGCCTACCAGTTGAGCCCTCTGGCCTTTAAGCTGTTTCCGGTTGCAGTGGCGGTCCTCTCCTTTTACTCTTATACCAAACGTTTTTCCTGGACCTGCCACCTTTTTTTGGGTCTGGCCCTGGGGCTGGCCCCGGTGGGCGCCTGGATTGCCATTGCCAATCGTTTTGATCTGGCCCCTGTACTCATCGGGTTGGGGGTTCTTTTCTGGGTGGCAGGTTTTGATATTATTTATGCCTGTGATGACTATGACTTTGACCGTAAATACGGTATTTACTCCATTCCGGCCCGTTTTGGCCTGGAACGGGCATTACTAATTTCGTCCTTTTTCCACATTGTCGCACCGATATTTTTCATCTCCGTGGCCTTTATCTTAAACCTGGGAATACTTTACCTGGCGGGTGTGCTGATTGCCGTGGTCCTTTTATTCAAACAGCATACCCTGGTTTCACCCAATGACCTTTCCCGTGCCGGAGTGGCTTTCTTCAATCTTAACGGGACTTTAAGCGTAATAATGTTTATCTTTACCCTTTTAGACGTGCTCTTTCCCCTGCACCTTTTTTAGTTAGGGAAGGCACTTAAAAAATTTAAGGGAGGAAAAGGAGATTATGGATAAATTTTTTGTTTCTGAAGAATTAAAGGACATCGCCGAAAAAGTGCAGGCGGGAGAACGCTTAAGTTTTGAAGACGGGGTGCGTTTATTTAAATCCGGGGATCTTTTAACCATTGGTTACCTGGCCGATGTGATCCGCCAGCAGAAAAACGGCAACCGCGCGTACTTCATTGTCAACCGGCATATTAATCATACGAATATTTGTATCAATCGCTGCCCCCTATGTGCTTTCGGGCGGGATCCCGGCGACCGGGGAGCCTATACCATGACCCTTGATGAAATTGAAGCCCGGGCACTGGAATGCCGGGGGCAGGGTGTATCGGAAATTCACATTGTAGGCGGATTAAATGATACGCTGGATCTGGAATACTATCTGGAAATGCTGCGCCGGGTGCGCCGGGCCCTGCCGGGAACGACAATTCAGGGCTTTACGGCCGTAGAGGTAGATTACCTGGCCCGGAGCAACGGACTCTCCATTGAAAAAATCCTGGAACTGCTAAAAGACGCCGGACTGGACTCCTTACCAGGCGGAGGGGCGGAAATATTTGCCCCACGGGTGCGGGAGCGGATCTGCCCGCGTAAAATCAGCGGCGACCGCTGGCTGGAAGTGCACGAAACGGCCCATCGCCTGGGCATGCGGACCAACGCTACTATGCTTTACGGCCATATTGAAACCATTGAAGAACGGGTGGAACATTTAATCAGGCTGCGGGAGCTACAGGATCGCACTGGC
This sequence comes from Desulfofundulus luciae, assembly GCF_030813795.1. Lineage (NCBI taxonomy): Bacteria > Bacillati > Bacillota > Clostridia > Eubacteriales > Peptococcaceae > Desulfofundulus > Desulfofundulus luciae. Next base: position 124,020 of record NZ_JAUSUX010000006.1, read on the forward strand.
GGTTTTCTGGCCTTTATCCCCCTGGCATTCCATCCAAAAAACACCGGGCTGGAATCCCTGGGATTGGCCGGCACTACCGGTTACGAGGATTTAAAAGTGCTGGCTGTTGCCCGCCTGATGCTGGATAACTTCGATCACATCAAAGCCTTTTGGATTATGATTGGCCCGAAACTGGCCCAGGTAGCCCTTTCCTTCGGAGTGGACGATCTGGACGGTACGGTGGTGGAGGAAAAAATTGCCCACGACGCGGGTGCTGAAACGGACCAGTACATGCCCAAGCAAAAACTAATCAAAATGATCCGGGCGGCAGGGCGAATACCGGTAGAACGGGATACCCTGTATAATGTACGCTGGGAGGGGTTGCAGTGACCAGGTTGCGCCTGGGGCAGATAGAATACCTGAACTGTCTGCCGGTCTACCATGCCCTTGAGGAAGGGTTACTTCCATTGGACGGGGAACTGATAAAGGGACCCCCTACCAGGTTAAACCGCATGTTTTTCGAGGGAGATCTCCACTGCACCCCTCTTTCGTCCATTGAATACGCCCGCCACGCCGGGGATTGTTTCATTTTACCCCGCCTATCCATAGCAAGCGACGGCAGGGTGGCCAGCGTCCTTTTCTTCAGCCACCTCCCGGTTACCGAACTGGAGGGAAAAAGGGTTTGCGTAACCACGGCCTCGGCTACCTCCGTGGTTTTACTGCGTGTCCTCTTTGAACATTACTACCACGTGGAAGTAGAACTCTACCCGGTGAAAGCGGATTTAAAGGCCATGCTGGAAATAGGGGACGGGGCACTGCTCATTGGTGACGACGCCATGCTGGCCCACCAGCAGGTAATCGGGGAGGGCATGCCGTTGTTCATCACCGACCTGGGTCAGGCCTGGAAAGACTTCACCGGGGAAAAGATGGTTTATGCCCTGTGGGTGATCAGGCGGGAATTTGCCGAAGCCCACCCCCGGGGAGCCACCGCCCTGGCCGAACTGCTCTACCACTCCCTGGAAATAGGCATGGGGAATTTGCCCGCGCTTGTTAAAAAAGCACACCGGCGCACAGGGCTACCCCTGATGGTACTGGAAGATTATTTTCACACCATCCGTTACGACTTTGACTGGGACTACCGCCGGGCATTGCTCACTTTTTATGATTATGCCTACAAGAGCGGCATCATCGAAGAAAGAGTTAAGCTCTCGGTCTGGGGTGAAGACAAGTGCCAGAAGTAACGGCTCTGCTGGAGAAAGCCGCGGCGGGAGAAAGGCTCTCCCTGGAAGAAGGGGTGGAAATCCTCAAAAAGGCCGACCTTTTAGCCCTGGCCAGGGCGGCCGACCAGGTGCGCCGTAGAATGCATCCGGAAAACCGGGTGACTTTCATCATTGACCGCAACATTAATTATACCAACGTATGCCAGTGTCGGTGCCGTTTTTGCGCCTTTTATCGCCACCCGCAAGATCCTGATGCCTATATAATTACTAAGGAAGAACTTTTTCAGAAGATCGAGGAAACCATCCGGGCGGGAGGCACTGAACTGCTCATCCAGGGGGGTCTGCACCCCGATTTGGGCCTGGACTACTACCTGGACATGCTGCATTCCATAAAGGAACGTTTCAATATCCATCTTCACTCCTTCTCGCCGCCGGAGATAGTACACATGGCCAGGAAGTCCGGCCTGCCGGTAAAGGAGGTACTGGCCCGGTTGAGAGAAGCCGGCCTGGATTCCCTGCCCGGGGGAGGGGCGGAGATACTGGTGGACCGCGTCCGCCGGATTGTCAGCCCGCACAAGGTTTCCTGGACCGAATGGATGGAGGTAATGCGCTCTGCCCACAACCTGGGGATGAAAAGCACCGCCACCATGATGTTTGGTCATATGGAAACTCCGGAAGAACGGGTGCTGCACATGGTGCGGGTGCGTGAGCTTCAGGACGAAACCCGCGGGTTTACCGCCTTTATCCCCTGGAGCTTCCAGCCCCAAAATACCGAGTTGGGGGGAGAAACGGCTACCGGGGTGGATTATCTGCGCACCCTGGCCATAGCCAGGCTGATGCTGGACAACGTGCCCAACCTCCAGGTTTCTTGGGTCACCCAGGGAGCCAAAATAGCCCAGATAGCCCTCTTCTTTGGAGCCAATGATTTCGGCAGCACCATGCTGGAGGAAAATGTGGTCCGGGCAGCGGGAGTGAACTACCGGGTGCCGCTGCCGGAAATAATCCGCTGCATCAGGGATGCGGGGTTCACCCCGGCCCAGCGCACCACTTTATATGAGATCATCCGGGAATATTGATGGGTGAAGCTGGGCAGAGCAAACCGGGCATACCCCGCGCACTTGCTTTGAACGGCGTGCTTGCCCTATAATGTTGGGGACAATGGTAGCGGAGGCAATACAGATCATGGCCAATAGGGAAGCTTTACGCAAACTACCGGCAGTGGACGAAGTATTGCGCTCACCGGAAATGGCTGCCCTGCTGGCGGAAAAGCCCCGCAACCTGGTGGTAGAAACGGTCCGGCAAGTTTTAGATCGCTGGCGCCAGGCCTTTTTAACGGTTGGGGCAGAGGATGAGATGGGGCGCGAAGAAATTACCAGCCGGGTAGTGAGCGAAGTGATCCGGGAAACCGCCCGTCGCTCCCGGCCAAATTTGCGCCGGGTGATCAATGCCACGGGAGTAGTGTTGCATACAAACCTGGGCCGGGCCGTGCTGGCCCCTGCCGCCCGGACCGCGGTAGAAATGGTAGCTTCCGGCTATTGCAACCTGGAACTGGATCTCCAGAGCGGTCGCCGGGGTTCCCGTTATGCTCCCCTGGAAGGGTTGCTGACCAGTCTGACCGGTGCGGAGGCAGCCATGGTGGTGAATAACAATGCCGCCGCCGTTTTGCTCGCCCTGAGCACCCTGGCCCGGGGCCGGGAGGTTATTGTCTCCCGGGGGCAACTGGTAGAAATTGGAGGTTCTTTTCGCATTCCAGAAGTAATGGCCCAAAGCGGAGCCACCCTGGTGGAGGTGGGAGCAACCAACAAGACCTATCCCCATGATTACCGCCGGGCCATTACCGACCGGACCGCTCTTCTCTTGCATGTTCATACCAGCAACTACCGCCTGGTAGGTTTCGTACGGGAAATCACCGTTAACGAACTTGTCCTGTTGGGCAAAGAATATGGTTTGCCGGTAATGAGCGACCTGGGCAGTGGTTTTCTGGTTGATCTAAGCCACTTTGGACTCCCTGCAGAACCAACGGTACAGGAAGTCGTTGCCTCCGGGGCCGATGTGGTCACCTTTTCCGGCGACAAGCTTTTAGGTGGCCCCCAGGCGGGCATTATCGTAGGCCGGCGCGAGTACATCGAAAAGATGAAGAAAAATCCCCTGACCCGGGCCATACGCATTGACAAGTTTACCGTCGCCGCCCTGGAAGCCACCCTGCGGGTCTACCTTGAACCCGACCGGGCCCTTGGCCACATCCCTACCCTACGCATGCTCACCGTAGGCATCACAGAACTGGAAGAACGGGCCCGGAAACTGGCGGAGCAATTGCGCCATATGGTCGGGGAACAAGCCGTCATTGAGGTAGAACCTGTCATTTCCCGGGTAGGAGGAGGGGCCATGCCTACGGCCGACCTGCCCTCCATTGCCGTAACAGTACAACCCCGGCAAACGGATTGCGAGAATCTGGCCAGGATCTTGCGGGCCGGGGAACCGGCGGTCATGGGCCGGGTACAGGATGACCGGTTGATCCTGGACATGCGCACGGTTTTACCTGGAGAAGTGGAGATTTTGGCTAAAGCAATCACGGCAGCACTTCAACCAGGGAAGGAGGTCGAAAGGTGACCCATTTGATCATCGGGACCGCCGGTCATGTGGATCACGGTAAAACCATGCTGGTAAAGGCCCTTACCGGAGTGGATACGGATCGGTTAAAGGAAGAGAAGGAACGGGGTATCTCCATTGAACTGGGCTTTGCTTCCTTAACCCTGCCCAGCGGCCGGCAGGCTGGCATCGTAGATGTCCCGGGCCATGAGCGTTTTATCAAAAACATGCTGGCCGGTGTAGGCGGTATTGACCTGGTGCTCCTGGTCATTGCCGCCGATGAAGGAGTCATGCCCCAAACAAAAGAGCATATGGATATCATCCAACTCCTGCAAATAGCGCGGGGAGTAGTGGTGCTGAGCAAAGTGGATCTGGTGGACCGGGAATGGCTGGACCTGGTGCGGGAAGAGGTGGTTGAGTTCCTTAAAGGTACCACCCTGGAAGGTGCGCCGGTGGTGGAGGTTTCCAGTGTTACCGGCCAGGGGCTGGACGAGCTTTTACGCACCATTGATCTGGTAGCGCAGGAGGTCAAGGAAAAACCAGCTACCGGTTACGTACGCCTCCCTGTTGACCGGGTTTTTTCGATCACCGGTTTTGGCACCGTAGCCACCGGTACTCTGTGGAGCGGCATACTGCGCACCGGGGACGCGCTGGAAATCATGCCCCGCAAAATAGCCGCCCGGGTACGCACGCTGCAGGTGCACAGACGGAAGGTGGAAGAAGCCCGGGCCGGACAGCGGGTAGCGGTAAACCTGACCGGAGTAGAAGTCGATGAAGTGCCCCGGGGCAGTGTCCTGGCCACTCCCGGCAGCCTTACCCCGTCTTACCGCCTGGATGCTCGCTTTGTGCTTCTGGGAACGTCCAGGCCCTTGAAAAACAGGAGCCGGGTGCGCCTCCACCTGGGAACGGCAGAAATTATGTGCCGGGTAATCCTCCTGGACCGGGATGAACTGGCCCCGCAGGAGACGGCTCTGGTCCAGCTGGAGCTGGAAGAACCCACGGTGGCCGTGCGGGGGGACCGGTTTGTCGTCCGTTCCTATTCCCCGGTACGCACCATTGGTGGCGGCAAGATCATTGACCCTGTAGCTCCAAAACACCGGCGCCTGCGCCGGGAAGTAATCGAAAGCCTCTTAACCCGGGAAAAGGGTACACCTGAAGAACTCCTGCTTCAGCAACTCAATAGCCACCGGACTATCCTCACGGCAGAAGAACTGGTTAAGGCCAGCGGGCTGGATGAGAATACAGTAAAGGATACCCTGCACTCCCTGGTGGAGAAAAAGCAGGTTCGCCCCATACCCTCCGAAAACCAGGTTTATTATCTTCTCCAGGAAGTATATCTGCAGTGGGCGGAAAACATGCGCTTGATGCTGAAAGAATACCACCGGGACTTCCCGTTACGGGAAGGTTTCCCCAAAGAAGAAATGCGTTCCCGCCTGTTTGCGGGGTTGAACAGCAAGCAGTTTCAATCTCTTCTCCAGGTTATGGAAGATGATGGTTTGGTGAAGCTCTACACCCAGGACATAGCCCTGCCTACATTTACCCCGAGGCCCAACCTCAAACAAGAACAGCAAATACAGCAGTTGCTCGAGATTTACAGGGAGGGGAATTGCCAGCCACCTGCCTGGGGTGAGGCAACCCGCCTGGTAGGGCTGGAAAGCCATGCGGCCCAGGAGATTTTGCAATACCTGCTTAAGAAAGGCATGCTGGTGCGGGTAGCCGACGATCTGTACTTTCACCCTGCCTGTGTGGACAGGGCCCGGCAGGCACTGGTTGACTATTTGCGAGAAAAGGGGGAAATAACGGTGGGGGAAACCCGGGATTTACTGCAAACGTCCCGGAAATACGCGCTGCCCCTCTTAGAGTATTTTGACCGGGAAAAAACTACCCGGCGGGTGGAAGACAAGAGGGTCCTCACCCGGGCGGAGAAACAAAAAAACCGGTCATAACCGTCAATACGGTTACAGCCGGCCATCCACCCTGGCCCCTTCTTTGGGAAAACTAGTCCCCGGATCCGGGCCAGAGGTATAATCCCGTGGCCTCATCAAAGACCCGTTCAAAGTTGCGGTCGTACTCATGAAGGAGTTCAGTGATCACATATTCACAGGCGAAAATCTCTGTCCCTTCAGCCAGGTGGCCACCGACCATACGCCCGTCTTCTGCTATCATGGCTATATGGGCGTGGACGAAGGGCTGCCCGTCCTTAAGGGAAATATTCCCCTCGAGGCTGATGATTTCATGGGGATTATCAAACTCCAAATAAGTATAGGTGCGCCGGTCCTGGTGATAAAAGCCTACCCGGGCACGAGTGACCGCCCCAATGGCCCGCACTACGCCCAACTGGATATTTTCATTCACACAAAGCTGGGTCAGGGAAGCCAGTAAATCGGCTCCCTTATTTAAACGTCCCATAATCATGCGCCCACGGCTTACCGGTCGTGCCAGCATATAAATTCTGACCATCCTCCTGTTAAAAATTTTTCCGGCCTGCGGCCAAAAGACAGAAAGGACCCGGGGAAAACCCCGCGTCCTCCGCGGATATGCCACGTCTCAGGCGAGATTACTGCTTTTGCTGCTGTTGTTGGGGCTGCAGCACTTTATACTGGGGTTCCTGCTGTTCGATATAATTCACCCGTCCCCGCAGGCCCTTACAAATCTCTTCCAGTTGATGGGAATAACTGGCAAACATTTGTTTGGCCATCTGATCCTGGGTATCCAGGGAGAAGGTCTTTAAATTGGCAGCCGCACTTTCCAAAGAGGCCAGGGTTTGATGCATCTTTTCGCCAATGGTCATAGATTTACCTCCTTAATTTTGTTAGGAAAAAATTTTTAAATTACAATTCTAGTGTGAGCGTTTTCACGGTAAGATATCACCGGGTTATTATGGACAAAAATGCAAAATTATCTTCAATCTATCTTCATAAAACCTGGTTAGGGTTAAGGTGAGTAATTTGAACCTCCTGTTAGGAAAAATTATCGCTTTAATTAAAGCCCGGGGGCCTATTACTTTTAAAGATTTCATGCAAATAGCCCTTTATTATCCCGGACTGGGGTATTATACCGGCCCCGGGGAAAAAATTGGCTCCCGGGGTGATTTCTATACCAGCGCCGACGTGCATCCTCTTTTCGGGGCCATGCTTGCCAAACAATTTTCCCAGATGTGGGAATGCCTGGGGCGGCCGCAGAACTGGGTGCTGGTAGAATACGGAGCCGGTAAAGGCTTTTTAGCCCGGGATATCCTGAACGCGCTGGCCACGTCTTTCCGGCCGGCATGGGAAGGGATGCGCTATTACATCATTGAGGCCAGCCCGGAAATGATCCGGCGACAAAAAGAGCTTTTGGCCCCATTCCCGGAAGAAAAGGTATCCTGGGCCAGTGCCCTGTCTGAAGTGGGAAATCCCGGTTATATTAACGGAATCATTTTTGGCAACGAGCTGGTGGACGCCTTTCCGGTCCACCGGGTGCGCCAAACCGCGTCAGGACTCAAGGAAATTTATATCAACTGGCGTGATGGCAAGCTGGTGGAGGAGGAGGGGGAACTTTCCACCCCCCTCCTGGGGGAATACTTTACCACCTTGGGCATAAAACTTGCCCAGGGTCAGGTGGCCGAAGTAAATCTGGCCGCCCGGGAATGGCTGCAGGAAGTGGCGGCCGGGCTGGGACGGGGTTTTGTGCTCATCATTGACTACGGTATGGAATCTATGGAACTTTACCACCCTTCCCGCTTTGAAGGCACCCTGCGCTGTTACCGGCAACACCGTCTGGGTGGCGATCCCCTGAACCATGTGGGACAGCAGGATATCACCTCCCATGTTAATTTTTCCGCCCTCATCCACTGGGGCAGAGAGGCTGGCCTGCACCTGGCCGGTTATACTACCCAAATGAACTTCCTACTAAGCCTGGGCATAGTGGAGGCCATTCCCCGGTCCGCCCCCGAATACGTTTTTGACGAAAGGACCACGCGCACCGTTATGGCCGTGAAAAAACTGATTCTGCCGGAAGGGATGGGAGGAATCTTTAAGGTCCTGGCACTTTGCAAAGGAGTTGAGCAACCTAACCTGCTCGGTTTTCCGAAGGGACAAAAAGGCAGGGGACAACCATGATCAAAAACCTTTTCTTTGCCGCAGGGGAAGGAAAACACCGGGTACAGTTGCAGGCAACCCTCACCGGCGAGGGTATTATGATCTCTCTTTTCGGCGGTGAAAAGCCCCATATCGGAGCGGTGGTTTTGAGCATTCCTCGCCCCAGCCTGGCTGATCCCGGCCGCTTAAGCTGTACCTCCACGGTGGTACCCAGGCTGGGGCACAAGGACGACGAAATAGCCAAACCCCTGGCTGAACAACTGGCCAAAGCCAGCGGCCAGCCGGTGGTGGTGGTAGCCGGACTCCATGTGGAAAGGGCGCAAGCGGAAGATATAAACCTCCTGGCTGAGAATTCCCGGCAGGCCATGCAACAATTGTTATATAATTTAAATCTTATTTAAATTAAATCTTGTTTAAAAAAAATTAATGCCAATTTTCGTTAGCTTTTTTTTGTGCCCCCGGGGACAAAATATATCCCAGGAGGTGATAAATCATGTCCCGCGACGACAAAACCAATCGCACAGCGGAACGCAGGAACGATACTACCCAGTGCCCGGCTCTGGAGAGCACGGGTGGCTGCCCGGCAGAAAATGTTCTTTTCTCTGATTCTTGCGCTGAATGCGCGAAAGCGGATGACGATTTGTAAAAACTAGCCTAAACGGGGTTTCATACCCCGTTATTTTTTTAAAAAATAGCTTGACAGGGGCAGCCAGGAGGATTAAACTGTATTTAGATTGAGATTCATTCTCATAGCTTCTCACTAAAACCTGCCGCCGGGGGGAAATTTATAACCACGAAACGATAATGATTCTCATCCCCATGCATTTATCTACATGAAGGAGGGATTTACCGTGACCCTGGATCGCATGAAAAGAGGTCAGCGTTGCCGCATTTTATCCATACCCTCTGAACTGATTCGGGCACAGGCCCTGCGTTTTGGTATCGCCGAAGGGGAAGTTGTGACCTGTTGTGAAGTAATACCTGGGGGACCGGTAGTGATTAGCAAAAACCGTCAGGAAATCGCTATCGGCCGCGGATTGGCCCGGCAGATCGAAGTGGAAGGGAGTTTTTAAGCATGACCCACTGCCATTGTCCTGGCCTGAAAATAGAAGTACCCGCTGGGGCCCGGCGCATCGTTCTGGCCGGTAATCCCAATACGGGAAAATCGGTATTTTTCAACCACTTTACCGGCATGTATGTGGATGTTTCCAACTATCCGGGAACGACCCTGGATATCTCCTACGGGCGTTACGGCTCCGACGTGGTGATTGATACGCCGGGGGTTTACGGTATCTCTTCCTTTAACGACGAGGAACGCATTGCCCGGGATATCATCCTTTCCGCCGATCTGGTGCTCAATGTTGTTTCAGCCGCCCATCTGGAAAGGGATCTTTTCCTCACCCAGCAGATCATCGACACCGGGGTACCGGTAATTGTTGCCCTCAACATGATGGACGATGCCAAGAGAATGGGCATTGAAGTGGATGTGGATCGGTTAAGCCACCTGCTGGGAGTGCCGGTCATCCCTACGGTGGCCGTGAAGAAGGAGGGGTTTGACCGCCTGAAGGCGGAACTCTTAACCGCCCGGCCGGGACACCCCACACCGGGCCTGGAAGAGGAGCTCGACCAACTGCTCAACCGGGTGGGGAGCCGGGGAGAAGCACTGCTGGTCCTGGAAGGAGACCCGGTGATTGCCGCTCGCCACGGGTTGGAGCCGGGCACCCGGCGGGAGGAAATTTATCGCCGCCGGAGGGAAAGGGTTAACGAGATTTGCCAGCAGGTGGTGCGGGAAACCTCCCGGGACGTCGGTGTGGCCACCATTTTGGGACGCTGGATGATCAAGCCGCTCACGGGGGTTCCCATCCTGTTCCTGGCCCTCTGGGCGATGTACAAAGCCATTGGTGTTTTTATCGCCGGTACGGTGGTGGGAATTACCGAGGAAACCATTATGCAGGGCATATATGAGCCTGCGGTGCGTCAATTCGTCGAACAATTTATACCCCAGTCTTCGATACCTGGTACCATTTTGATTGGCGAGTTCGGTTTGCTCACCATGACGGTGACCTACCTGCTGGGATTGTTGATGCCCCTGGTGGTGGGGTTCTATTTCTTCCTGTCTTTATTCGAGGACTCAGGTTATTTACCCCGGATTGCCACCCTGGTCGACCGTCTGTTAACCTCCATTGGGTTAAATGGCAGGGGAGTAATTCCCATCATTCTGGGTTTTGGTTGCGTAACCATGGCCACCATCACCACCCGGCTCTTATCCTCGGACCGGGAGAGAAAGATCGCTATCTTTCTGCTGGGGTTGACCATACCCTGCTCGGCCCAGCTGGGCGTCATCGCCGGCATGCTGGCCACACTGGGACCGCAGTACGTGGCCCTGTATGCCCTGGTAATCTTCAGCGTACTGGTGATGGCCGGTACGTTGCTGTCCACCCTGTTGCCTGGCAAATCGGCTGACCTGTTCATCGATCTGCCTCCCCTGAGATTGCCAAGGCTGGATAATGTGTTAAAGAAGACTGGTACCAAGTCCTACCATTTCCTCAAGGAAGCCGCGCCGCTTTTCGCCCTAGGGGCACTGATCATCAGTACCTTTCAGGTAACGGGAATCCTGGAATTCCTGCAAAACCTCCTGGCTCCTCTTACCGTAGGCTGGTTGAATCTTCCCCGCGAGGCTGCCACGGCCTTCATTATGGGGATTGTGCGGCGTGATTTCGGAGCTGCCGGGTTAACGGACCTGGCCTTAAGCCCGCTACAAACCATTGTGGCATTGATCACCATCACCCTGTTCGTACCCTGTATTGCCTCCATACTGGTGATTTTTAAGGAACGAACCAAAAAGGAAGCACTTTTCATCTGGGGGAGTAGCTGGGTAGCGGCATTTCTCGTTGGCGGCCTGGTGGCCCAACTGGCCCGGCTCTTCAACCCTGCCGGCGATAAAGTACAGGTTTTGCCCGTAGTACTGGCCTTCGCGGCCCTTACCCTGGCCATTGTGGGAATGTGCTTATTTCTGCGCCGGACCAAACCGACCACCAATATTCCGGGGTAGGGGCGTAACGGTGCTCACCGGTAGCCATCACTTAAATACATGGGGAGGAAGATAGGGCATGCAATGGTCGAAAGGCACCTGCCCTTGTTGCGGTTATAAAGTAGCTGATATCAACGCCATCCGCTGCCCCCGCTGCAACCACCTTCTATGGACATTGCAGTGCTGCCAGGGCAGTTGCAAAAAATGCACTAAGGGGTGCAAAAAAACCTAAAAGTTCCCCCTGGCAGGGGGACACGCCGTCAGGCAGTTTAGGAAGGCAATTTAAAATGGTTTGGGGGGCCGGTTTGAAAACCGGCCCCTGCTTTAACAGGGAAAGCATCATAGGTTGTCGAACGTTGCATATAAATCTAAAAACAGGGGAGGTAGACTGAAATGTCCCTCCTGGGTCTGGTGCTGGCGTGCCTGTTCTTTGCTGCCGGCCTGGCCGGGACGGTCGTGCCGGCCCTACCCGGCGCACCGCTCATCTGGCTGGGAATGCTGGTTTATGGCCTGGCCACCGGTTTCTCTACCCTGGGATGGGGCTTTTACCTGGGCCAGGCACTGGCAATGGCTCTGGTACTGGCCCTGGATTACCTGGCTGGAGCCTGGGCGGTACGCCGCTACGGTGGTTCCGGTTATGCCATCTTGGGTAGCGCGGCTGGTATGATCCTGGGGTTAATTGTATTTGGAGCCGCGGGTATAGTTTTTGGCCCCCTGGTAGGGGCGGTAATTGGGGAGTTGCTTGCCCGCAAACCCTTAACCCAGGCCATTCTGGCCGGCTGGGGTTCCCTGGTCGGCCTTGCAGGAGGGATGGCCGTCAAACTGGTACTGGAGATAGGGATGATCGTCTGGTTTTTTGCCGCCATCCGGTGATGGCCCAACCTGTGTTTAGTCCCGGCGGGGACCTTTCTCCCGGAATTCTTCATCCAGGGGCCCACCGGCGGTGTTCAGTTGGAAGCCCTCAACTTCCTGGTTAGGGCCGGGCTGACTTACCCTGGTCTCTTCCCCCAGATTTTCTCCCGTGAGCAGGACGTGCACCCGGCTCACCTGTTCCTTGCGTTTGACACGGTGCAATAGCAAGAGCACCTCCACAACGATTATTTTTATTTATTTTTGTTATCAATGGCGTCACCCAGACAGAAAGCCTTTAAACGAACCCGGCTCTCATCATGCTTGAAAACCCGGGTCCACGGGCAAGGAAGCCCGGCGGCTGGCTTGCACCGCCAGCTGATCGCAGCGGTTATTGTAGGTATTGTCGGCGTGGCCTTTAACCCAAACCCAGGTAATGCGGTGCCTGCTGGCCAGGGAAAGAATTTGCTGCCAGAGATCGGCATTTTTGGCCGGCTCGCCGTTCTCCCGGCGCCAGCCGTTGGCCTGCCAGCGTTTGACCCATCCCCGGGTCATGGCATCCACAATGTACCGGCTGTCGGTATATATGGTGACCCGGCAGGGCCGCTTCAGCGCTCTCAGCCCCTCAATTACGGCCATTAATTCCATGCGGTTGTTGGTGGTCTGCGCATATCCCCCGGACAGCTCTTTAACGTGGTTGCCGTAGCGCAACACCACCCCGTAGCCACCGGGTCCGGGATTGCCGCTACAGGCACCATCGGTATATATCTCCACTTCCGGCAGATCAGCCATCAATATTTTCCCCCGTCAATGCTAAATTACTCCTCTATTTTAGCACCACCTTACCCGGGGTACCAGCAAAAAATCAGTTTGCCGCCAGCCAGGCTTTTAATGGGGGCATAATAAACTTCCGAAATAGGCTATCGACCTGATTAAATGTTCCAAAAGGATTGACAGGTTTTCTATACATAAATAACATAAAAAGGGGATTGTGAATGTGAGCACGTTCCTAAAAAAAGGGGGGTTATTATGTATCGCAAAATACTTGTCCCAGTGGATGGTTCCCACCGGGCGGCCCTGGCTGCCGAACATGGGGCGCAATTGGCCAAGCATTTCAAAGCCCACCTAACTATCTTTCACGTCATACCGCCCCTGCCGTCTTATGTAAATAAGTACGAGGACAGGTTGGGCGAAGTCTACCACAATATTGAAAAGCAAATGGAGGAAAATGGAGCAGAGATTTTAAATCGGGTTAAGGAGGAACTGGCGCACTACGGCCTGGATTTAGAAGTTAAATCCATTTGGGGCAACCCGGCGGAGGAAATTTGCCGGGAAGCCCGGGAAGGTCGCTACGACATCATTGTCATGGGCAGCCGTGGTCTTGGGGAAATCCGCGGTTATTTGATGGGCAGCGTAAGCAACCGGGTGGTTCGTCATGCTCCCTGCCCGGTGCTCATCGTCCGCTAAGAAGACTCTTGTTTTTCCGGCACAAGTATACTAAAATTTCTTTGGGAGTTATGCTCCCGGCGGCGCGCCGCCGGGAAATTTCTTTTTCCTGAAGTCTTCATCCAGGAGGTGGCAATACAGGTGGCTATTGTTGAGATCAGGGTCATGAACCGTCCTTTCCTGCCCGATCCGGCGGGAGAGGAGGTTCTCTATGAGATAAAACATGCCCTGGGCATAAATACGATCCAAAGGGTACGTACGGCCAAGGTTTACCGTTTTGAAGGCATCGATGAGTCAAAGGCCCATCTGCTGGCCGAAAAACTGCTGGCCGAAGCAGTTTTCCAGGATTATACCATCAACGCCCCCATCATCAAAGACGCTCCGGCAGTAGTGGAAGTGGCCTATAAGCCGGGGGTCATGAACCCCGAGGCCGCATCATTGATGAAAGCCGCCCGGGACCTGGGGATTGAGGGGCTGGTGGCCGCCGATTCCAGCCGGGAATATGGTTTCTACGGCCCGGACATCAATACACGGGATATTGAAATCATCCTTGACCGGCTGCTGGTCAATGCCACCGTGGAGCGGGTGGTTACTGAAAAACCCGCCACCCTCCTCATCTCGGGCCAATCGGGCTGGACCGAAATCATACCCCTGCGCGGGATGAGCGATGCGGAATTGATGGAATTGAGCCGCGACAAACTCTTCCTGAACCTGGAAGAAATGCACGCCATCCAGGATTACTTTAAAGCCATCGGCAGGGATCCCACGGACTGTGAAATAGAAACCCTGGCCCAAACCTGGTCCGAGCACTGCGGCCATAAAACCTTTAAGGCGCGCCTCCTGGTTGACGGCAAGGAAAAGAAACCCCTTTTAAAACGTTTGCAGGATGCAACTGCCACGGCCAACCACCCCCTGGTGCTTTCAGCATTTGTTGATAACTCCGGGGTAATGGAGTTTTACGACGGTTGGGCTGTCTGCGGCAAAGTAGAAACCCATAATTCCCCTTCTGCCATTGAGCCCTACGGGGGGGCCATGACGGGCAGCGGGGGGGTATTCAGGGATGTCATGGGTACGGGCCAGGGGGCCCGGGTAATCGCTTCTACAGATATGTTCTGCTTTGCACCGCCCGATACCCCCCGGGAAGATATTCCCCCCGGTTGTCTCTCCCCCCATTATCTGCTGCGCCGGGTGGTGGCCGGGGTGCGGGACTACGGCAACCGTATGGGCATCCCTACCAATAACGGCTCGGTTCACTTCCACCGTGACTTCCGGGCCAAGCCCTCGGTGATCGTGGGGGCATATGGGCTGTTGCCTGTGGAACGCTGCCGGAAAGGCCAGCCCCGGCCGGGAGATTTGGCCGTGGTCATCGGCGGGAGGACGGGCCGGGACGGTATTCACGGGGCCACCTTTTCCAGCGGGGAAATGACCCACCGGACTACCGAGGTAAATGCCAGTGCCGTCCAGATCGGCCATCCCATCGAAGAAAAGCGCGTGGCCGATGCAGTGCTGGCGGCCAGCGAAGCCGGTCTAATCAGGGCCATCACCGATTGTGGGGCTGGGGGATTTGCCTCGGCCCTGGGAGAAATGGGGGAAAAGACCGGTGTCAGGGTCTGGCTGGAGAGAGTGCCTTTGAAATACCAGGGGCTTAAGCCCTGGGAAATATGGCTTTCCGAAAGCCAGGAGCGCATGGTCATAGCCGTATCCCCGGAAAATCTGGAGCGGCTGCTGGAGATTTGCCGGGGGCTGAACGTGGAAGCTACCGTGCTGGCGGAATTTACTTCCGACCGGCGGCTGGTGGTTACCTATGAGAATGAAACAATTTGCGATCTGGATATGGAATTTCTCCACCACGGCCTGCCCAAACGGCTCCTCACCGCTCGCTGGCAACAGCCGGCGCTGGCAGACCCGCAAGTGTCAATTCCTGAAAACTGGGATGAGATTTACTGCCAGGTAATGGGCCACCTGAATGTCTGCTCCAAGGAACCCATTGTGCGCATGTACGACCACGGAGTACAGGGCTCCTGTGCCCTGGCGCCCTTTGGTGGGGTGGAGCAGGACGGGCCCAACGACGCGGTGGTCCTTACTCCCCTGCTCGGTTCTCCCGCCGCGGTGGTCATCAGCCACGGTCTAAATCCGGTTTTAAATCTAATAGATCCCTATTACGGTAGCCTGTGGGCGGCGACGGAAGCGGTTTCCAATGCTGTGGCGGTAGGGGCCAACCCGAAAGAGTTGGTATTGATTGACAACTTCATCTGGCCCTTCCCCGATGAGGAGGCGCTGGGTGCCCTGGACCGGGCCGTGGATGCCTGCGTGGATTTTGTGCGGGCCACCGGAATGCCCTTTATTTCCGGAAAGGACAGCCTGTCCAGCACTTACCGCGGGGACGGTGGAGAGGTGATCAAAATTCCACCGGTACTCTGTGTTTCGGTTTTTGGCCGTCTTCCCGATGTCAGGCGCACCGTTTCAGCCGATTTCAAGGGATCCAGCAATTTAATTGTCCTGGTGGGCCAGCGTAATCCTTCCGAAATGGCCGGATCGGTTTATTTTGATTTAGCTGGTTGCCTGGGGAAAAACCTGCCCCGGATCAACCTGGAGGTTGTCACGCGAGTATGGGAAGGCATTCACCGGGCTATCCAGGAAGAAAAGATTCTGGCCTGTCACGATATCAGCGAGGGGGGGCTGGCCACTGCCCTGGCCGAGATGTGCTTTGGCGGCGGGGTGGGAGCCCGGATCACCATCCCTGCCGGTGAACGCCCGGATTATTTCCTGTTTAACGAAACCAGCGGGTGCTTCTTAGTTGAAATGACCCCCACAGAAAAACCCGAAAAAACGTTTGCCGGCTTACCACACCTGGTGCTGGGGCAAACCACAGATGATCCGGCAGTTGTAGTGGAACAGGGGGGGCGCCGGCTTTGCAGTGTTCCCCTGGCCGACCTGAAAAGGTCCTGGCAGGAACCCATGGCCCGGGTCTTCGGCACCCCTGGCGCCGGTCATGGCCAGGAGGTGGGAGTATGAAAAAACCGCGGGTGTGTGTTTTGCGTACCGATGGTACCAACTGCGACCGGGAAACCGGTTATGCCTTTGAACGGGCGGGAGGGGACCCCCATCTGGTGCACGTCAACCAACTCCGGGCAGGAAAGAAAAAGCTTACTGAATACCAGATTCTGGTTATTCCCGGCGGCTTTTCCTACGGGGATGACGTACACTCGGGCAAAATACTGGCCGTGGAACTGACCTCTTTCCTAAAGGAGCAGTTACAGGAATTTGTGGATAGCGGCAAGCCGGTGCTCGGGATTTGCAACGGTTTTCAGGTACTAGTCCGTACCGGACTTCTGCCTGCAGCTAAAATGGGGGACATCAGAACCACCCTCATGCACAACGACAGCGGCCGCTTTGAGTGCCGCTGGGTTCACCTGCGGGTGGAAGACACGCCCTGTATCTTTACGCGAGGACTGGCCGGCAGGGTATTGCATTTCCAGGCCGCCCACGGTGAAGGCAAATTTTATACCGATGCCCAGACTCTGGCCGGCATCGAAGCGGGCAAGCAGGTGGTTTTCCGTTACTCCACCAGCAACGGTGACCCCACCAGCATTTATCCCCACAACCCCAACGGCTCTCTGGCCGCCATTGCCGGCATTTGCGATCCCAGCGGACGGGTGCTGGGGCTGATGCCCCATCCGGAACGTTTCGTAGATCTCACCCAGCACCCCAACTGGCGGCGCCAGCAATTCCACGAACCCCACGGCCTGCCCATTTTCCGCAACGCCGTGGCTTATGCTCAAGAGATGTGAGAAGAGGAGAACCGAAAAGGATGAACATTCGCAAGGCCAGAATTACCGATATGGAATCGGTGCACAGGTTAATCAATTATTACGCGGACCAGGGACTGATGCTGGCCCGTCCCCGCTCCGCTCTGTACGAGGCCGTAAGGGAATTTACGGTAGCCGAAGAAAAAGGGCAGATTGTAGGTGCCGGCTCCCTGCACATCATCTGGGAAGACCTGGCGGAAATCCGGGCCCTGGCGGTAGACCCTCGCTACACCCGCCGGGGCATTGGGCGCCGCCTGGTGCAATCTTTTCTCGAGGAAGCCCGGGAACTGGGGCTTCCCCGGGTTTTTGCCCTCACTTACCAGTCGGGCTTTTTTATCAAATGCGGTTTTCAGCCCATCCCCAAGGAAAAGCTGCCCCAGAAGGTGTGGAAGGAGTGCATCAACTGCCCCAAGTTCCCCAACTGTGAAGAGGAGGCAGTGATCATCGAGCTGGTTAGAACCCTGCAATAGGTAAGGACGTTGGGTTGTCCCTCCTGCTGGGTCAGGGGGGGCGATCAAAGCCAGGGTTATGATACATTACCTTTAGCTACTTATAAAAGAGATTACCGGTGTACACACTAATTTAAAAGGGTAAGTAAAGTTGGCCTGTCATAAGGCATTGTTCTGAAGCCGATTTAAAATTTCTATTTGGAGGTAATTTACCCATGAGTGTACAACCGGTAATGCCTAAATGCTGGCGGGTGGATACCAAACCCCACAAATTCTGTCCCGGTTGCGGCCACGGCCTGGTCCTGAAAGCCCTGGGAGATGCCATTGATGAGCTGGGCATTCAGGACCGGGCCGTCTTTGGCTGTGACATTGGGTGTTCACTGCTGTCCTGGGATTTTTTTAACCTCGATACCGTGCAAACCCACCATGGCCGCACTACTCCGGTGATGACGGGCATCAAAAGGGCGCGGCCAGAACTGATCTGTATAGCCTACATGGGGGATGGGGGCGGCTATGCCATTGGCTCCCAGCACCTGGTCAATGCCGCGGTACGCAACGAAAAAATTACCGTTATTTTGGCCAACAACACCGTCTATGCCATGACCGGCGGCCAGATGGCTCCCACCACCATGCCCGATCAGAAAACGGAAACCAGCCCCTACGGCCGGGAT
This sequence comes from Desulfofundulus luciae, assembly GCF_030813795.1. NCBI lineage: Bacteria > Bacillati > Bacillota > Clostridia > Eubacteriales > Peptococcaceae > Desulfofundulus > Desulfofundulus luciae. The sequence continues at coordinate 142,142 of NZ_JAUSUX010000006.1, forward strand.
CCCCTGAAAATGGGCTATCCCATGCTGGGACCGGAGATGGTTGCCGCCATCACCCGGGAAGGAGCCTACGTGGCCCGGGGCACCATAGCCAACCTGCGCCAGTTGAAGGGCTATTTAAAAAAGGCTTTAGAAAACCAAGTGGCCGGAAATGGCTTTTCCTTTGTGGAAGTCTTATCTTCCTGTCCCACCAACTGGCGAACCAATGCGGAAAAAACCTGGAAATATATCGAAGAAGTTATGCCCAAATTTTTTAAGGTAGGAGAAATAAAGATTCCGGGAACCGGCAGGGGAATGGGGGAAAAGACAGAAATATAATGGCAGGAGGTGTTGAAATGGTTTTGCCAGGCAATACTTTCCACAAACATACCGGCAAAACCATATTAACAATGAAGGTGCTTTTTCATATTAATGAAGTAGACCGCTGGCCAAGGGTGTTAACCAATATTAATAATTTTTTACGGGATATCGGCACCGGCAAGGCCAGCATCCTGGTGTTGGCCAACGGCCTCGGCGTGCTTGCGTACAGCCTGGGCAAGCAGGATTTAATTAAAGAGATGGAGAATTTGCATGAACAGGGAGTAACGTTTATTGCCTGTCGGAACGCCTTAAATACATACAACATCAGTGAAAACAAGCTGCCCGCCTTTGTCACCGTGGTGCCGGCGGGGATCACCGAAATAGTGCAGAAACAGGCTCAGGGATACGCTTACATCAAGCCCTGATTCTTTCCGGCGGCAGGCTCATTACCGGAACCAAAAGGAGAGTAAAATGAAAAATCTGCGTATTGCCCTGGTCCAAATGCAGGTAACCATTGGCGACGTGAAAAAGAACCGGGAAAAAATGGCTGCCTTTGTGGAGGAAGCGGCCGGCAGGAAGGTGGAGATGATTCTCTTCCCCGAGCTATGCGTGCAGGGATATAACCGGGAAAGGGCCCGGGAATTTGCCGAACCCATTCCCGGGGAAAGCACAAACCACATCAGCCAGCTCGCCCGCTCCTTTAACATGGTCATACTGGCCGGGCTGGCTGAAGCCTCCGGCGGTGACAAACCCTACATCACCCAGGTAGTAGCGTACCCCGACGGCAGGGTAGATAAATACCGTAAAACTCATTTGGGCAGGAGCGAAAAACCATATTTTACCCCCGGCGACCAGTTACCGGTTTTCGAAACGGAAAAGGCCCGGTTCGGTATTGAAATTTGCTGGGACTTGCATTTCCCCGAAGTTACCACCGTGCTTTCTTTGCAGGGCGCAGAAATTATTTTTGCCCCCCACGCTTCACCTACCATTGTGGGAGACCGGAGGGATATCTGGCTCAAGTATCTCTCTGCCCGGGCCTACGATAACAGCGTGTTTGTAGCGGCCTGCAACCTGGTAGGGCCGACCGGGGAAAACCAGGAATTTTGTGGCGGCGCGCTGGTTATTGATCCCAAGGGTAATGTGGTGGCCGAAGATTTTCGGGGAAAAGAAGGATTGCTGGTAGTTGACCTGGACTCCCGGCTCATCAATACCATCCGCCACAATGAGGCTACCAGTATGCGCCATAGCTTTTACCTGCAGTCCAGAAGACCAGAGTTATATCAATTATTAGTAAATACCCAATTAACAAATTAACCCGGAAATTTTTCCGGGGTTAATTTATGTGCTCAATCTTTTAGCCCTCACGGGCAGCCTGTTTCTTTTTAGCTTCCTGGAGAACCTCCTCCTTGATCTTCAGGGCGTCTCCCATCACCAAACCAAATTGCAGCCATTTAAACCCAAACTGCAACAATTCCAGGTCGTCGGTTTTGATCCGTTCCACGACTTCGGGATCCACTTCAAAAACATCAAGGAACCTGCTTTCAAAGACAAACTGCCTGAACTTGTCCAGATCATAGCAGGCCATGTAATACATCTGGACAATGCGCGGGTTGGCCACCTTTTCGTTCAGAACCCGGGGGCTGTTGGAAAGCAGCTTGAAGATGGCCTCTACATCTTCATAGATGAACAGTCCTTGCTCCCTGAGGTAATCTTCTACATACAGCTCTTGAGGCTCTTCCAGGCCCCGGCAGCGGGACGGGTCGGTTAAGATAGTGAACTGATCGTATTCGGAACACCTGTCTAAAGGAAACATGCGACACGCCCAGGGGCGATCATCATAGATCTGACACCCCCGGGGAGTTACAAAGGGGCACTTTTTATCCTGTTCTTCATCCATTTTCAAGAGTACCACGGGTAAACCGGTTCCTTCCCCAATTAAGGAGACGGTATAACGATCCAGAAATTCCCCCGAGGAAAGTCCCAACCTTTTGCGCATGCGCAGTACGTCAAAAGGTGAGAGGTAAATGTTTACATCCCGGCAACAGTGGGTAAAACAGGAAAGTCCCGGATGACAGGAAAAGTGAAACTTGCTGTCACTGCTCAGTAGCGGTTTTTCATTGGCCATAATTTTTTATCCCCTCTTCCCAAATTAAGTTAAGTTAATTGCAAAAAAAGTTATTTAACCAATTCTTCCGGATCGCGGCCCCTCTCACAGCGGCCAGCCTGTCCTTTCTATAGACTAACTCATTATAACCCTTTTTTGTCCGAAATAGCAAGCCAATCTTTCCTGCCAAAAATACAAGGGACAGGCACATTGAAAATGGCACCCGTCCCTTGCTCAAGCGGTATAAATAGCTCCTTTGGGGCAACGGGCCAAACAGGCCCCGCATTTCAAACATTTCTGCCGGTCAATAAAATAAGGCTTACCTTTCTTTTCCCCCATAATGGCTTTAGCGACACATTCCCGGGCACACAAGCCGCAGGCAACGCATTTTTCTTCATCTATTACGTAGTCCAACAATGCCCGGCAAACTCCGGCGGGACAGCGCTTATCTCTGATGTGGGCCTCATATTCGTCCCGGAAGTATTTTAAGGTAGAAAGAACAGGGTTGGGCGCAGTCTGGCCCAGACCGCACAGTGATGCGTCCATAACCTCCCGGGAAAGCTCTTCCAGCTCGTTCAGGTCTTCCATTTGTCCTTGTCCCTGGGTAATCCGTTCCAAAATTTCCAGCATGCGCTTGGTTCCCACCCTGCAGGGAGTGCACTGGCCGCAGGATTCATCCTGGCTAAATTGCAGGTAAAACTTGGCAATGTCTACAATACAATCGGTTTCGTCCAGGACGATCATGCCTCCAGAACCCATCATGGAGCCCAGTTGCTTTAAGGATTCGTAGTCAATGGGCGTATCCAGGTGACGTTCTGGAATACATCCCCCGGAGGGGCCGCCGGTTTGTACCGCCTTGAATTGCCGTCCTCCGGGAATCCCCCCACCAATGTCAAAAACCACAGTACGTAACGTAGTGCCCATGGGCACCTCAATTAAACCGGTATTGAGGACCTTGCCGGCCAGGGAAAAGACCTTGGTTCCCCGGCTGTTTTCCGTGCCGAGGGAAGCAAACCAGGCGGGCCCTTCGCGAATGATCACGGGCACATTGGCATAGGTTTCCACGTTATTCAGCAGGGTAGGCTTTCCCCACAGGCCGCACTGGGCAGGGTAGGGAGGCCGGGGGCGGGGTTCACCCCGCTCGCCAACGGCCGAACGCAATAGGGCGGTCTCCTCGCCGCAAACAAAGGCGCCGGCACCCAGGCGCAGGTCGATGTCAAAGCTAAAATTAGTATTTAATATGCGCCGCCCCAGTAATCCATACTGCCGGGCCTGGTCAATAGCCCGTTCCAACCGGTCCACGGCAATGGGATACTCTGCCCGCACGTAAATATACCCTTCCCTGGCCCCAATGGCATAGCCGGCAATGGCCATGGCTTCCAGCACGCTGTGGGGATCTCCCTCGAGAATACTCCGGTCCATAAACGCCCCGGGATCCCCCTCGTCCGCATTGCAAACCACGTATTTTTCCGGTCCCTGGGCGGCCGCCGCCAGCTCCCACTTGCGGCCGGTGGAAAAACCCGCACCGCCCCGCCCCCGGAGGCCGGATTGCTTAATAGCATCCACCACCTGGGCCGGCGTCCAATTTAACAAGACATCGGCCAGGGCAAAATAGCCCTCACATGCTATATATTCCGTAATATCCTCGGGATTGATCAGACCACAATTGCGCAGGGCTACCCGGTATTGGGCGCGGAAAAACTGGATATCTGAAAGGCGTCGCTTTCTTTCTCCGGAAGCCGGTTCTTCATAGAGGAGGCGTTCCACTACCTGACCTTCCAGCAAATGTTTTTCCACGATTTCGGCAACATCTTCTTTTTTCACTAAACAATAAAGGGTTTGCCCGGGGTAAATAACCACCAGGGGTCCCATTTTACAAAAACCAAAACAACCAGTCTTGATTACCCGGGCCAGGACCTTCTTTAACTGAACCTGCCTGGCCAGCTCCTCCCTTACCTGATGGCTGGCCGAAGAGGTGCAACCCGTACCGCTACAGACCAGCACCTGCCAGCCGGGGGCTGCCCCCGGTTTTTCCCTGCGGGCGTTAATGTCCGGGAGCCGTTTCTTCCGGATATCGATCAGGTCGTTCAGCCCGTTGATCACCGGCAGTCACCTCCCTGCGCCGGTATTTCCGCAGCAGCCTGGCCACATCCTGGCGTCGAAATTTTCCGTACACTTCATCCCCAACCGTTAAAACTGGCGCCAGCCCGCAGGCACCCACACAGCGGGTGCTCTTCACCGTAAATAAACCGTCAGCGGAGGTATCGCCCTCGTGCAAGTCAAGCTGGCGCCTGAACTCGTCGAGAATACCCTGGGCGCCCTGAACGTAGCAGGCCGTTCCCAGGCAGACGTTGATGCCATATTTTCCCCGGGGCTCTGTGTGGAAGAGGGCATAAAACGTGACAACCCCGTTAACCTCACTTACCGGCATGTCCAGCTTGCCCGCAATATAGGTTTGTACTTCCTCCGGCAGGTAGCCAAAAATATCCTGAGCCTCTTTCAGGATGCGGATTAGCTGCCCCTCCTGCTGGCCGTAGCGTTCAATCACCTCGTCCAGCTGCCGGTACTTTTCGTCCAGCTCCTTTTCCCCGCCGGCCACGGCTTTCACCTCCTGGAGGATAGTTTGCCGTGGGAAGAATTAATAAATTCACCTCCTTGAGGAATCATTAATACAAAATATGGTAATCATATGGATAAGAATGACAAACCATAAAACAACCTCAAAGCGCAGCGGTAAAAAGTCAAGTACTTTTTGAAGGGAAATTGGAAAAAATTTTTGGGGTTAAGTCGTAAAAAGGCAACAACAAACCAGGCCCAG